>JBDSZD010000358.1:0-7031 GCA_039925325.1 Sphingomicrobium sp. | reverse complement strand
GGCAGCTTCCGCACCCAGGAGCACGCGCCTTCCGGCAGCGGCGACGAGGATGTTGCGACGCGCGAGCGGATCAAGGCCGAGCGCATTGCGGCGGACGCCAAAGCGCAGGTCGAATGGGAAGCCGAAGCGCGCCGGGACTTTGAGCGGCGGCGGGAAGGGGACAGGCCATGACCGAGGACCGAAGCCGCCACGGAATGAATCCGTGACGTCGAACGACACGCCTCCAGCGGTCGCCGGCCGCACTTCCGCATCTCTCGACCACGCCGATGCGGCGCTGCGCGCCGATCCGCTTGCTCTCGGTGCTACAGTGTTCGCGCCCAACACCAGAACCTTCACCCTAAACAGCGCGGAGGGCGAAGCGGCGTTGCTCGCCCCCGCATCGCGCCCGTGGATGGCGGCCGGTTCGCTGCCCCGCGAGCCGCGTCGGCCGCGCGATGGGGACCAAGTGTCGGTCAACGCCGGCACGGACGGCGAAGCAGCGGGTGCTTTCGGGGAGTGGCAGCGGCACATCGAGGCCGGGCGAATAACGGTGCGCTAACCCCACCCCGTTCGTCCCAAGCGCAGTCGAGGGGCACCGACCCCTTCCTTTCCAACACACGAGGACACCCCCATGCCCCCCGCAGACACGATCAAAACCCTCCTCGCCACCGCCGCCGCGCCGGCGCTCGGCGATCCCGGCCTCCGCAAGCGCCAGCTCGCCCGCGTCGCCTGGGTCGTCGAAACCTCGGACAAATTTCTCGCCGCAGGGAAGCAGCGCGACGACCGCTGCACCGAAGCCGTCGACCGCCTGTCCGAAGCGGACTTCAACCGCTTGTTCGAGGCCGAGGAGGCCAAGGTCAAAGCCATCAGCGAGCAGCTGGACGCGGTGGCGGAGCGGGATGAGTGGCCGAGGGAGCTTCATTTCACGGTGTAGGGGCGAGCGTTGCTCTTTCGCCCTTCCCCGCCTTGCCCAACCTTTCGCCCTACGTTATAACGGACGTATGAACACGCAGCTCAAGATCACGAAGATCGGCAACTCCGCCGGGGTGGTGCTTCCGCGCGACTTGCTGTCGCATCTCGACGTTTCGGTGGGTGAGACGGTGTCGGTGACCAAGACTGCGCGCGGGATCGAGCTGTCGGTCAGCGAGCCCGACTTTGACGCGCAAATGGCCATTGCCCGCGACGTGATGATGCGCCGCAAGCGCGCCTTGCGCGAACTCGCAAAGTAACACCGGTGTCCAGCCAGTGGGTGTGGGTCACGGTTGAAGTGGCCCTTGCCGCCCATGCCGAACAAATTGCGGAGCATGGCGGCGGTGACGGCGTACGCGACCAGAGCCTGCTCGAAAGCGCGATGGCGAGGCCGCAGAACCTGGCCGCATACGGAAAGCCCGACGCGGCCGCCCTGGCGGCGGCTTACGCCTTCGGCATTGCGCGCAATCATCCGTTCGTCGACGGCAACAAGCGGACGGCGGCGGTCGTCTCGGAAACCTTTCTGCTCCTCAACGGCTTCGATCTGACCGCCACGGATGCGGAGATCGTCGTTGCGTTTCTCGCGCTTGCCGGAGGCGAGCTGAGCGAGGAGGAATTGGGGGATTGGTTTAGGCAGCGAGTGACGCCCTAACTCTCGTCATCCCGGACCCTGATGATGCGACCCAGCACCATTTGGGAATGGTGCGGTCACATCATGGATCCACCTTCCTCATCGTCACCTAATTCAGCGCCGCACCCTTGAAGCAATGCTCCCGATGCCAGCGCGGCGTATCTGGATGCCTATCTGGAGGACTCCACCCCGAAGAGCTGCGCACCGCCCTTGCGACCGTCGCGCGCTCCCACGGCATTTCAGACCTGGCGCGGCGCAGCGGCGTCAGCCGACCGGGCATTTACAAGGCGCTTGGCGCGGAGGGAAATCCGAGCTTTGAGACGATCCGGTCGATTTTGAGTGCGATGGGGTTGCGGTTGACTTTGGAGGGGGTGGAGGTCGCCCGTCCTCGTCATTCCCGCGCAGGCTGGAATCGAGCCTCCTTCCGAAAATGAGTGCACTTTCGCCGCAATCTACACTTAGTCTTCAAATCGCGGCTCACGTTGCGATATCCTCTGTTCCTGCTATGTTCTCATAATGAATCGGACGCCTGCAGCTCAAATCGCTCTCCTGCTTCGAGACTGCGGACTCGACTCTAAATCGCTGGCTCTAGAGTGCGGAGTGGGCGTTGACACCATTGAGCAGTGGCTGTCGGGCGCTAGAAAGGTTCCCGCCGGGATCGGTCAATCTCTTCTGGTCTTGTCCGAATTTTCCCGCAATGGTCGACAAGCAATGACGAAGCCTCAGCAAGACACAGACAATCCCGGTCGCGGAAAGCGCGTCCTGAGTTTTTTCACGGGTTGCGGCGGCCTCGATTTGGGGTTTGAACAAGCGGGTTTCGAGACGATCTACGCGACAGATATTGATCGGGACTCTTGCGAAACGCTGGGATTGAACGTCGGGCGCCACTTCAATGCGAACATGAAGATTGAGCGCGCAGATATCACGGCGTTAAACCCAAGATCACTCCCACAGAATATCGATCTCGTGATTGGCGGGCCACCTTGCCAGAGTTTCTCGGCCTCGGGCCGCCGTGCCGGGGGCGCTGCCGGGCGCCTTGATCAGCGCGGCCGTCTTTTCGAAGCATATTGCAGTATCATAGAAGAGGTTCGACCTAAGGCGTTCTTGTTCGAGAACGTTCGTGGAATTCTTGCTACGAACAAAGGTGAGGACTGGAAAGCGATCGTTGAAGCATTCGGTCGGCTTGGTTACACGATCAGCTACCGGCTCTTGGACGCCTTGGATTATGGCGTACCGCAGCAGCGAGAACGAATGTTTCTGGTCGGCCATCAACTAGACCACTCGTTCCTGTTCCCGGAGCCAACACACGGCCCCGACTCACGAAGCGGATTTCCACACGTTTCAGCGGCTCAGGCTTTCGTCGGTATTGATGAGGCCGAAAAGACGGACTTATTGAAGTTGGTGGGCGGGAAGTACTCTCACCTTCTGCCACTCGTGCCGCCGGGGCAGAACTATCTCCATTTTACGGCAAAGCGCGGCTACTCTCGTCCGATCTTTGCCTACCGATCGCGCTTCTCAGATTTCCTGTACAAAGCCGACCCAAATGCGCCTGTAAAAACGATCATTGCGAGCCCAGGAAAATATACCGGGCCGCTGCACTGGGACAACCGGTATTTCTCAGTTCGTGAATACATGCGGCTCCAAGGCTTTCCTGACGACTTTAGTTTCAGCGGTAAGCGCGCTGACGTCATCCGTCAGATCGGTAATTCCGTCAGCCCGCGCATTGCCCATCAGCTTGCTTTGGCGATTGCTAAGCAGGTGTTCGACGCCGCCTCGCCGGTACGGTTGCTCGATCCAGACCGAGTGCTTACGTTCGATAGTCGGAAGGGCGCAAAAGCACAAAAAACGCGAGCTATGCACACGGCGATAGTCAAGCAAACGCCAGGCATCACTACGGCGCCATTTTTTGCGCCGGTGGCCTATTCTTCAATCGAGAACGCTGTTGGAACGCCAAGTCGCCGCACCAAAGTGCATGCATCTGTTGGCGCCCGCGGCGTAAGTCTCAAAGTTGAGACCGACAGCTCCGGGGAGGCATTTGCGAAAATGGTCCTCGCAGTGCGCCAATCGGCAGACACTGATTCCTCACCGCTCGTTCTGACCGTCACTGGCTTTGGACGTGACCCAATCACCGCTCAAGCAATGTGGAACGCGGTGGATGAATGGGTGCAACGGTCGAGCAACTTCCATTCTCTGTTCGAGCTTTATGGGCATTTCACTGAACCCCATCCACAGTTTTCTGTGGCTCAATATGTTCCTGTTTCTCTTCATCCCATTGCGGTTTTTTCTAAGCATGCGTCTGATTTTGTTAATTGTTCTCGTTATTTCCCTAGGTCGCATCTGACCGCTTTGTTCGGCACCGTGCTTGGCACCGATAATTTCGTCGATATTGCACGTTACCTGCGGCGCCACCGGTTCGATATTCGCTCCCACGAAACCAACGTTGCGATCGATCCCGCGCACTATATGGTCGCCTATCCGTTCACCCTGCCAAACAGGCGGCAAATGAATTTTTCGCTTCGTGATCGCGCGGACGTGGAGCAGCAGGCAGCATGATTTCCAGTCCAGCCGAGGCGCATCGCGTCGTGCCGGCGGCGTTGGACAAGGCGCTGGCCGAAGCCGAGCGGGCTTGGAACAAAGGTCAATCGATAACGCCTCAGCTCACTCGGACATTCCTGAACGCTCTAGACCATATAGCGACTCAGAGCGAGAAGTCGTCCACAGCCTTCACGAACATTATCACGTCGTTGGCGATCAAGTCCGCACTACCGAAGATCGACATTCGTTATCACCAGGAGCAGATCCAGGATCAGACCCGCAAGGGCGCCGGATTTTCCTTTCGGACGGTTAGTGAGGACGACGTCTACCCGTGGCTGCAAGAGCAGCGGTTCGATGGAGCCAAATCGGGTTGGCAGACGCGTACATACGAACGTGATGATCCGTACGACTTGAAATACCCGCACAAGATTGGCGGCGGCAAGAACAGTTTGCTGAAAATCAATTTTCTGACCGTTTACGCCCGCGTCGAACAGCATGCGGAATCGGCCGGAGAAGCGCTACGCTACTTACTGTTTCGCCAAGTTGAAAAGCGGCACACCCAGACCATCGATTTCGTAACCCCGAAGACAAAGAACATTGACCTAATCGTCGACATCTTCACGCGACATTTCTTTTTCGACTATGGCGGTGCGAAGGGGGCGTCGCGGCTGCCCGTGCTGGCGCTCCATGCACTGTATTCGATTATTCTCCCGGAAACTGCTCGTCTGAGGGACAAGGAGCTTAAGCCACTAGAGGCGCACGTCGCCGCGGACAAACGCACTGGTGCGCTCGGCGATATCGAGGTGATCGGTAAGCGCGGCGCCATTTTCGAAGCGGTCGAGGTGAAGCATAGTCAAAGGATCGACGACAAAGTCCTAACCACTGCTCAGGACAAAATTGGCAAATCCGGCGTCAAACGCTACTACATTTTGACCACGCACAAGGAAAACATGCCGTCCGCTGCGCAAACTGCGCGTATTGCTAAGATAGAAGAACTTTATGACTGCGTCGTAATCATCAACGGGGTGCAATCTACGCTGCGCTACTACCTTCGTCTGGTGGCTGATCCCAGCGCGATTTTTCCGCCCTATATTGAGTTATTAAGCAGTGATGCGGCATTGAGCCACGAACATCGGACGGCCTGGAACACCGTGACTTCCGTGTGACGGCGGTTCCTACCTTTCATCTCCCATTCTCAAAGCAGCAATAAACGCCTCCTGTGGAATGGAAAAGCATCCAATGCTGCGCTCGGTGAGTCCCCCGGATTGGCGCGTGCTCGCACTTTCCGCATTCGGCTCATTCTTCGCCCATTCGGAGTGCAGCTATGAAAGCTTCCTGAGGAATGGATACTGATCCATATTCCCTCATTCTCTTTTTGCCTTCTTTTTGCTTGTCGAGGAGTTTTCTTTTTCTCGATGCATCACCCCCGTAACACTTGGCCGTCACGTCCTTGCGTAACGCCGCAATCGTCTCGCGCGCGATCACTTTGCCACCGATGGCGGCCTGGATCGGGATTTTGAACAAATGCCTGGGGATCAGATCCTTGAGCCGCTCGCACATGCCGCGGCCGCGGGCTTCGCTGTTGCCGCGGTGGACGATCATGCTGAGCGCGTCGACCGGCTCGTTGTTGACGAGGATGCTCATCTTGACGAGGTCGCCGGTGCGGTGGCCGATCTGGTGATAATCGAAGCTGGCGTAGCCGCGACTGATCGATTTCAGGCGGTCGTAGAAGTCGAACACCACTTCGTTGAGCGGCAGTTCGTAGGTGATCTGCGCGCGCACGCTGCTGCCGGTGCCGACATAGGTCAGGTTCTTCTGGATGCCGCGGCGGTCCTGACACAGCTTGAGGATCGATCCCAAATAGGAATCGGGGACGTAGATGGTGGCTTCGATCCACGGCTCGTCGATGGTCTCGATGCGGGTCGGATCGGGCATGTCGGCGGGATTGTGGAGCTCGATCACGCGGCCGCCGTCGCTGTCGCCCGCGACCGTGCGCGATGATCCGGTCGACGCTTCCTCGCGCCGGCTGCGGTTGAGCGCGATGCGATAGACCACGGACGGCGCGGTGGTGATGAGGTCGAGGTCGTACTCGCGGGTCAGGCGCTCCTGGATGATTTCGAGGTGAGCAGGCCGAGGAAGCCGCAGCGGAAGCCGAAGCCCAATGCGGCGCTGGTCTCCATCTCGAAGCTGAACGAGGCGTCGTTGAGGCGCAGTTTGTAGAGGCTGTCGCGGAGCTTCTCGAAGTCGGCGGCGTCGGTCGGGAACAGGCCGCAGAAGACCACCGGCTGGACCAGCTTGAAGCCGGGCAGGGCCTGGGCCGCGGGGCGCTTGGCATCCGTAATCGTGTCGCCGACGCGGGTCTCGGCGACTTCCTTGATCTGGGCGGTGATGAAGCCGATCTCGCCGGGCCCGAGTTCGGTCAATTGCTCGATCTTGGGCTTAAAGCAGCCGACGCGGTCGACCAGATGGGTGGTGCCGGCGGCCATGAACTTGACCTGCTGCCCCTTGGCGATGGCGCCGTCGATGACTCGCACCAGGATGACTACGCCGAGGTAGGGGTCGTACCAGCTGTCGACCAGCATGGCCTTCAATGGCGCGGCGGTGTCGCCCTTGGGGGGCGGGATGACGTCGACGATGGCCTGCAGCACTTCCTCGATTCCGAGCCCGGTCTTGGCGCTGGCGAGCACCGCGTGCGACGCGTCGAGGCCGATGATGTCCTCGATCTCCTGGCGGACGCGCTCGGGATCGGCGGAGGGCAGGTCGACCTTGTTGATGACCGGCAACGCGCAAGTCCTTGATAACATGGACATTGAGCGCGAGCGCGGGATCACCATCAAGGCGCAGACGGTGCGGCTCCAGTGGCAGGCGGCGGACGGCGCCACCTACGAGCTCAACCTGATGGACACGCCCGGCCACG
>JBDSZD010000357.1:0-3855 GCA_039925325.1 Sphingomicrobium sp. | reverse complement strand
GAACAGCACATGCCCTTGCCCGACATAGGCATTGCCGAGCGCAATCAGCCGTTCGATCATCGCCACCATCGGGGCAATCTCCGCGGTGGCGTGCGGCGCCGTCGTCGGTGGAGCAACCCCAAGCGCGCCCATGTCCTCGAGGTAATGCCGCTCGTAGCGTTCGGTGATCACGGACGGATCGACGCCTTCCGCCTCGGCAGCAGCGATGATCTTGTCGTCAACGTCGGTGACGTTGCGCGCATAGACGAGGCTGTCCGCGCCATAAGTGTGTCGGATCAATCGCGCGAGCGTGTCGAATACCACCGGCGGCCGGGCATTGCCGATATGGGCGCGGCCGTAGACGGTGGGGCCGCACACATACATGGTGATGCGCTTCGGGTCGGCGGGCACGAACTCCCGTTTCTCCCGCGCCATCGTGTCGTACAGGCGAATCATCGCTCTTGCCTCGCCCCGCGCCGCGTTTCGACCCAGTCGACGATCGCGCGCCCGCTTGCGTTGAGCAGCGGATAGGTCCGCGACTTGGCCATCCACTCGGGCCGATCCGCCTGCGATCCATAGACCAGATCGGTCGCAAGGTTCGCGAACAGGAAGAACAATGTCGCGCCGATCAGGCCCTTGAGCATGCCGAAGCCTCCCCCGAGGACGCGATCCACCGGACCAAGCACAGACTTGCGGGTCTTGCCGCCGATGCTTCGGGCGAGCAGCTTCACCAGCAGGAAGCTCGGTACGAACAGCAATGCGAAGGCCAGCACCGCGGCCCCGGCGGAAGTTCCGACATGCGGGGCGAGTCCGGTCCACAATTGCTGATGGAACAGCTTGAGCATGATCACGCCCACGATCCACGCGGTTAGCGACAGCACTTCATGCACAAACCCGCGAACGAAGCCGATCATGGCACCGCCGCCGAGCAACAGGATCACAAAGATGTCGAGCGCGCTCATGGGGCGCTGGCTAGCTTAGTCTCTCAACCATGGCGAGCCGAGTCGCACTTTCAACGAGTGAAGAACATGAGCATCTCCTCTAACCCATTGCAGACGTTCGGAAGTGGATTGCCGGCCTGTTAACTTCGGAGTAAACGAGCGGCTGCTCTCAGGGGGAGCAACCCCATGACCGACCTTGCTGTCCTCGTCTGTGTGGCTTTCGACCATCGGGCATCCGCCGAAGGCTTGAAAAGGTTCAAGAAACGCGTGTTGCGCTGCCCCTGCGTTGAAGGGGCGATAGAGGTCTCAGGCTCGTTCGACTTGATTGCTCAGGTGAGGTTTGCCTCCCATGCCGAATACACCGAGAACTTTGACAAACTCCGTCCACAGCTCGCTGAATTCATCGCGCGGATTGAAACGAACTTCATCGTTGGGAATTTCGATAACAGACCGGATAGCTCCGACACGATCGCCCTATGGCTTCCTTGTGAAGGGGGTCGAAAACGGGTCGAAGCTCGATTGATCGACAAGATCGTCGCGGAAGGCGACTACATGCGCGTGCATGTTGGCGATTGGAACTGTCTGGCACATTTCACGATGCAACGACTAAATCAGCAACTTCGCGGCCCAAGCTTCGTCAAGCTTCACCGCTCAACGTTGGTTCGAGTCGGCTTCATCGACCGTTTGCTGCACGATGAGCGTCGCTGGATGGCCCGGCTGCGTGACGGAACGTGGGTGGCCGTCTCGAAAAGCCATGTTCGCGAGGTCCTCGACTTGATGTCGGACGGTTCGTCGAAGCTTCGACCGGATTCATCGAAAAAGAGCACAACGAGCGATGAACGCAGCACGTCCAACGAACCAAGGATCAGGATGCCGGTCTGACGTGGTAGAAAACCTCCTTCGGGGAACTCCTTCCCGATTCAAAGGAGGCTACAATGGAAAGCCGGAGACTCGCCTGTTTTGTTGCCGCAGGTTTCATCGGCGTTACTCTTATCACCGCCGCGACGCAGTCGACCGCAAAAGGTCCGATAGTGGTTCATGGACAACGGCCTGTTCCTGAGATTCAGCGGAGGGTGTCCTATGCCGATCTCAATCTCGCCTTCAATCACGACCAGCAGCGACTGAACCGAAGAATCTCCGGTACCGCAAAGAGCTTGTGCTACGACCTACACGGTCTTCACGGCGATTGGTCCTGCGCCAACTACGCGGTGCGCAGCACTGAGGGTCAGGTCGCCGACGCTATCGAGCGAGCGCAGCGGAAGATGGCGGGCCTACCCGTTGGCCCTGCGGTCGCAATTTCCATGGTGATCGGTAATCACTAGAATTGGCCTTATTAAGGGGCGGCGACAGCCGCCCCTGAGGTCAAGACAGACCTTGGGTCGCCGGAACGTCTGCTTTCCCCCAAAGAGGCCGATCAGCGGCCGACTATGTGGTCAACCAGCGCACGCAGGTTGGCCATCTCGACCGCGCGGATGCCTTCGGATGACTGGGCCAATTTCGGAACCCATGCGGTTTCGAAACCGAGCTTGGCAGCTTCCTTCAGCCGCAACGGGCAATGCGCGACTGCCCGGACCTCCCCTGACAGCGCGATTTCCCCGAGCACGATGGTGTCTGCCGGCACGGACCGCTCCGACAAAGCCGACACCAACGCGGCCGCAACGGCGAGGTCCGCGGCAGGATCGGACAAGCGATATCCGCCCGCGACATTGAGATAGACCTCCGCCGTCGCGAAACTGAGTCCACAGCGCGCTTCCAGCACCGCCAGCACCATCGCCAGGCGTCCGCTGTCCCAGCCGACCGCCGCGCGCCGTGGCGTTGCCCCGCTCGCCAGTCGCACCACGAGCGCCTGAATCTCTACGAGAACTGGCCGACTGCCCTCGATCGCTGGAAAAACACTTGTGCCGCTGACGGGCTCGCCGCGCTGGGTCAGGAACAGGACCGAGGGGTTCGGCACTTCGCTGAGCCCCGTCCCTTCCATCGCGAACACGCCGATCTCGTCGGTTCCGCCAAAGCGGTTCTTGATCGCGCGCAGGATACGATACTGGTGACTGCGCTCGCCTTCGAAGCTCAGCACGGTATCGACCATATGCTCGAGCACGCGCGGCCCCGCGATGCTGCCGTCCTTGGTGACATGACCGACCAGGATCACCGCCGTGCCATGTTCCTTCGCGAACCGGACCAACTCCTGCGCGGAGGCGCGGACCTGGCTGACGGTGCCGGGCGCGCCCTCGATCAGGTCGGAATGCATGGTCTGGATCGAATCGATGATCAGCAGGGCCGGCGGCTCACCGCTACCCATCGTGGTCAGGATGTCGCGGACCGAGGTCGCTGCAGCAAGGCGTACCGGAGACTGGCCAAGATCCAGCCGAACCGCGCGCAGCCGCACCTGCTCCGACGATTCTTCGCCCGAGACATAGACCACCTGCTCTCCACGGCTTGCGAGCTTGGCGGCCACCTGCAACAGCAAAGTCGACTTGCCGATGCCCGGATCTCCGCCCACCAGCAACGCCGATCCCGCAACAATTCCGCCGCCAACCGCACGATCGAACTCGGCGATCCCGCTCGGCAATCGTTCCGGAAGGGCGGTCGGGCTGTCGAGGCCGACCAGCTGGATCGTCCGCCCGCCGCCCTGCAGATTGTGCTTCGCGGCGAAGATGTTCGATACTTCGGCGGTTTCCTGCACGAGCGTGTTCCACTCGGCGCAATCCGGGCACTGGCCCTGCCAGCGGCTGCTGACCGAACCGCAAGCCTGGCAGACGTATCGGGATTTGGGCTTAGCCATGGTTCGGCTGGTCTAAAGCCTGTGCAGGACATCGCAACAGCCCTGTCCGTCAGGCGTTGGTGTTCATCCACGAAAAAGGAAATACGCCATGGCCTATGCGACCGCGAAAGACGGAACGAAGCTCTATTACAAGGACTGGGGGCGCGGCGATCC
>JBDSZD010000356.1:0-5248 GCA_039925325.1 Sphingomicrobium sp. | reverse complement strand
CCGGCGCGGAAGTTGAGATGGTCGGCCTGCCTGATCGCGCGCATCGACTCGACCAGGCGTTCAATGCTGCGCCTCCGGGTCGGTGGGATATCGTTTTGATTGACTGCCCTCCTTCGCTCGGATTGCTGACCGTCAACGCTTTGGTTGGAGCCCGCCATTTACTGGTTCCGCTGCAGTGCGAATTCTTTGCTTTAGAAGGACTTAGTCAACTTCTGCAGACCGTCGAAAGGATCCGTCTGGCGTTCAATCCGGAGCTTGCGATCCTGGGCGTTGCGCTGACGATGTTCGACCGCCGCAACAATCTTTCTCAGCAAGTTGCCGATGATGTGCGGGCGTGCCTGGGCACTGCGGTTTTCGAGACGGTGGTCCCCCGCAACGTGCGCCTGTCGGAAGCCCCGAGCCACGGCCTGCCCGCGCTGATCTACGACCTGCGCTGCCCTGGGTCGGAGGCTTATGTCCGCCTGGCCCGGGAATTGATGGGGCGCTTGCCCCGGCGGTTGGAGGCGGCGTGAGCAAGGCGGCATCCGGACTGGGCCGGGGGCTGTCGGCCTTATTGGGCGAGCAACCGCAAAGACAGGATGGGGAAGCGGCACCGCTCAATCGCGGCGGTGTGCGAGAAATCGAAATTGCGCGGATCGGGCCGAACCCGAGACAGCCGCGCACGCATTTCGACGAGGACAGCCTTGCCGAGCTCGCCGAGTCGATCGAACAGCGGGGCGTGCTTCAGCCGATTTTACTCCGGCCCGCCGGTGACGGTTTCCAGATCATCGCCGGCGAGCGTCGGTGGCGCGCCGCGCAACGCGCCCAGCTGCATACCATTCCGGCAATTGTTCGCGACATCGACGACGCGACGACGGCCGAACTGGCGCTAATCGAAAATATTCAGCGCGAAGACCTCAATCCGCTCGAAGAAGCCGAGGCTTATCGCCAGCTGATCGAAACGCACGGTCACGGGCAGGACCAGGTGTCGAGGCTGGTGAACAAGTCGCGTAGCCATGTGACCAATCTGTTGCGCCTTTTGAATCTTCCGGAGTTCGTTCGCTCGTCGCTAATGCGAGGCGATATCAGTATGGGCCACGCTCGGGCGGTCGCCGCTAGTGACGATGCGGAAGAATTAACCCGCGAAATCATCGAGAAAGGTCTGTCGGTCCGTCAGGCAGAAGCGCTGGCGAAAAAGGTCCGTCCGGGAGCCGGACGCGACATCGCCCGCGCGAGTGCTCGACTGGCCAACCGGATCGACGCGGATATCGACGCGCTTGAGCGGCAACTCGGCGATCTGCTCGGGTTGAAGGTCAAAGTGGCGAACAACGGGAAGACCGGATCGGTCGCGCTTCATTACTCCAGCCTCGATCAGCTCGATATGATCTGTCAGCGGCTCACAGGCGAAGCAATCTAGGTCCTTCGTCCCGCTCTGGCGATGGCTACCAGTTCCTCCGCCAGCGCCTCCAGTGGGGGCAATGGCGTCAACATAATGTCGCGCTCGAGCTTGCCGGCGCGATCGAAAGCACGGGCGAGACCTTGCGCGTTCCATTGCTGGAGCAGCCGGCCGACCAAAGATTTATCCTTGAAGAACAGGCCTCTCTCAATTGCCGTCATGACGGCGGCAGCGCTTTCCCCACGTTCGACCCGCGCTCGCGCCGGGGCCAGCATCAGGATCCGCCGTTGGAGGGAGCGCAGGATCGGGACCGCTTCGTCCCCGCTGGTCATCAAGCGCTGAAGCTCGCTGGCGACCTCCCCAACCCGTCCCGCAAGCGCGAGATCCGCGATACGCAGGAAATCTCCCTCGGGCATATCGGCGCCGACCGCGTCGATGGCGTCGTGATCGAGCTCCCTGGGATTTTCGGGCGCGGCGTCGAGATAGAGGGCAAGCTTCCCAAGCTCCTGCCGGACGATCGCCTGATCATTCGCGCAACTCTCGGCGACCCGCGCGGCCACCGAGCGCTCAACCTTGAGTCCGAAAGTCCGGCCGACTTCGCTGACCATGCGCTCGGCGTCCTGCCCCTCGGGCACATAAGAGACGTAGCTCAGGCATTTCGACGACCCCTCCGCGAGCTTGAGCAGCGCCGAAGTCTTGCGCAGGGCCCCGGCGATGGCAACGGTTGGGCTTTCGGGCGCGGGGGCCTCGAGCAGGGCCTCGACACCGGTCACGATCTCGTCACCCGCGGGCTCGATCCAGATCAGCCGCGGCCCGCCGAACAGGCTCATTGCGCTGGCCTCGTCGCTCAGGAGCGCGGGGTCAGACTTCAGCGCCGGCCCGCTGAGCGGGAAACGGGTGGCGGCGAGCGTCGCCAACAGCCGCTGCGCGTGGGAACGGGACTGGCCCTCGTCGGATCCATGAAACAGATAGAAACGGACGGCAGGGTCGGGCCGGTCGAGCGCTCGGGCAACCGCGCCGCGGGCGATCTTCACCGCACAATGACCGCTTTACCGGTGCGCGCCGCAAATAACCCGATCCGTGCAACGATTTGATCGGCCAAGACTTCGGACAGGCGCTCGGCGGCAGTCTGCTCGGCCGCAACGGTCGCATATTCCGAGCTGACCACGTCGATTCCCGCGTCCGATCCGGCGGTCGCGTCCAGCACAACCGCGCCCGTTGCGACTTCGACCAGGCGGTAGCGGGCGCGCAACGCCCGGCGCTCGCGGGTGGTTGCGCGGTCGCCCCGGATGCCGAATCCGGTGATGTCATCGTCCAGCTCGACATCGAGCCGGTAGGCCGGACTGGTGTCCGAGCTGCCGGCCAGCCGATCGATCAGCTTGGTCCGCACCAGCCAACCGCTGCGACCGGGAATCGGCGCTACGCCGACCGAGCGCAGCGTTGCCGCAACGCCGCTCGCTTCGCCACCACCGTACAGGGGACGAAGGCCGCACGCCGATAACGCCACAGCGGCGGCAAGGATGAACGCTGTTCTCATGCCACGATGTTCACCAACCGGTCGGGAACCACAATGATCTTGCGTGGATTCGCGCCCTGCAATTGCCGCTGAACCTTGTCCGATGCGAGCGCCAGCGCTTCGGTTGCCGCTTGGTCGAGGCCGCGCGCCGCCGTCAACGTGTCGCGGAGCTTGCCGTTGATCTGGACCGCGATGGTGACCTGATCGTCAATCAGCATCGCCGGGTCATGAGCCGGCCAATCGGCCCCGGCAACCAGACCCTCCCCGCCGAGCTGGGCCCAGCATTCTTCCGCGAGATGTGGCGCCATGGGCGAAATCAGTCGAACCAGGGTTCGGATCGCGATCGACCGGCTTGCACTTGGCGCCGCTTTCTCCAATGCGCCGACCAGTTCGTAAAGCTGGGCCACTGCTTTGTTGAATTGCAGCCCGTCGATGGCATCTCCGACGGCAGCGACGGCGCGGTGCAGCTTCCTGTCGATCTGGGGATCGGACCCCGCGCCAGCGCCGACGTCGATGACCAGCCGCCACACGCGTTGTACGAAGCGCGCGGATCCCTCGATGCTGCTCTCCGACCATTCGAGATCGCGCTCCGGGGGGCTGTCGGAAAGCATGAACCAGCGGACCGCGTCGGCGCCGTAGCGATCGACAATCGGCTCCGGGTCTATCGTGTTGCGCTTGGACTTGGACATTTTCTCGGTTCGGCCGCGCTCGACCGCGCTGCCGGTTGC
This sequence comes from Sphingomicrobium sp., assembly GCA_039925325.1. Classification (GTDB taxonomy): domain Bacteria; phylum Pseudomonadota; class Alphaproteobacteria; order Sphingomonadales; family Sphingomonadaceae; genus Sphingomicrobium. The sequence continues at coordinate 1,629 of JBDSZD010000356.1, read as the reverse complement.
GGCTTCGACCAAAGTCCCGCCCGCAGCATCGTTGACTTCGTCGGGAGCAAGCCAGCGGCCGTCGACCGAACGGTAGGTCTCGTGGGTCACCATGCCTTGCGTGAACAGGCCCTTGAATGGCTCGGCGATCCCGATACGCCCAATTCTATTGAGTGCGCGCGTCCAGAAGCGTGCGTAAAGCAAGTGCAGGATCGCATGCTCGACCCCGCCGATATATTGGGCGACGGGCAACCAGCTTTCCGCTTCTGCACGATCGAACGGCTGATCGCCCGGTTGGCTGGCGAAGCGGATAAAGTACCAGCTCGAATCGACGAACGTATCCAGCGTATCGGTCTCGCGCCGCGCCGCAGCGCCGCATTGCGGACAATCGACCTTTTGCCAGGACGGGTGTCGGTCGAGCGGGTTGCCCGGAAGATCGAACGCCACGTCGTCAGGCAGGATGACCGGCAACTGCTGCCGAGGGACAGCAACCGGTCCGCAGCGGGCGCAGTGAATGATCGGGATCGGCGTCCCCCAGTAACGCTGGCGCGATACGCCCCAGTCGCGCAGCCGGTACTGGACTTTGCCCTGGCCCCAGCCGCCAGCTTCCGCGCGCCGAATAATTTCGACCGAGGCCTGAGCCGTTGGCATACCATCCAAAAACTGCGAATTGACCGCCACTCCATGGACCGGGTCCGCCGCACTTCCAATGGGTTCGCCTGCTTGATCGCGCGATGCCGCTACAACTCGCCGGACGGGCAAATGATAACGCGTCGCAAATTCATAATCACGCTGGTCGTGCCCCGGCACTCCGAAGATCGCTCCGGATCCGTACTCAATGAGCACGAAATTCGCGATGTAGACCGGCAGACGCACCGCCGAATCGAGCGGGTGAACGACCTGAAGCCCGGTGTCGAAGCCCTTCTTCTCGGCTGTTTCGAGTTCAGCGGCAGTCGTGCCGCCGCGCTTGCACTCGGCGATGAATGCCGCCGCCGCCTCGTCCCGATCCGCCACCGCGCGCGCCAAGGGATGGTCGGCGGCAATCGCCACAAAACTCGCACCGAAGATAGTGTCCGCGCGCGTAGTGAACACTTCAATGCTGTCTATCCCCCTCCCGCTTGCGGGAGGGGTTAGGGGAGGGATTGTCTCACCGTCCAACTTGCCCACAGGCCCTCCCCCGGCCCCTCCCGCAAGCGGGAGGGGGGAAGTGAGGGCAAACCGAAATTGCAGTCCGCGGCTCTTCCCGATCCAGTTTTCCTGCATCAACCGGACCTTGTCCGGCCATTCGTCCAGGTCGCCGAGGCCTTCCAAAAGATCCTCGGCAAAGTCGGTGATTTTCAGGAACCACTGGCTGAGCTTGCGCCGTTCGATCGCTGCTCCGGATCGCCAGCCGCAGCCGTCGATCACCTGCTCATTGGCGAGAACGGTCATATCGATCGGGTCCCAATTGACCTCGCTTTCCTTGCGATAGACCAGACCAGCCTCGAAAAGATCGAGGAACAGCGCCTGTTCGTGACCGTAATAGGCTGGATCGCAGGTGGCGAGCTCGCGGCTCCAGTCGAGTGCAAACCCAAGCCGCTTGAGTTGCGCGCGCATCGTCGCGATGTTCGACCAGGTCCATTCTCCTGGATGAACATTGCGTTCCATCGC
>JBDSZD010000355.1:0-1513 GCA_039925325.1 Sphingomicrobium sp. | reverse complement strand
CGGTTGATTTTCATCAGTTCCAACGCTTCGGCCAGGGACTGATCCGGAGTCATGGTGATCGGGTTCACGACCATGCCGCTTTCGAATCGTTTCACGGCGCGAACCGCCGCGGCCTGTTCGTCCACTTCGAGATTGCGGTGGAGCACTCCAATGCCACCAAGCTGCGCCATGGCGATCGCCATATCGGCCTCGGTCACCGTATCCATTGCCGACGACAGGATCGGGATGTTGAGCGAGATTTCCCGGGTCAGCTGCGTGCGCGTTTCCGCCTGGCTTGGGAGAACGTTCGAATCGAGTGGCTGAAGCAGCACGTCGTCGAAAGTGAAGCCCAGCGGAATTTCGGGCCAGGGCGCGGAAGTGTCGGACAGGTCGGCCATATCGGCCCATGACAGGCGACGAGCGATTCGCCAAGTGCGCCCTAGCGCGCAACCCGCTTCAGCAGCCGCCGCGCCGCCTCGACATGCATGGTCTCGACCATCTGACCTTCGAAGCGCTCCGCTCCGCCTGTGGCCGCCGCGACCAGACGTTCGGCACGCGTAATGTCCTCCTCGCTTGGCGCGAACGCGCGGTGGCAGGCGTCGATCTGTTTGGGATGAATCAGACTCTTGCCGTCGAAGCCGAACCCCCGACTTTCCCGGCACTCCGCGAGCAAACCCTCTTCGTCATCCAATGCGTTGAACACGCCATCGAAGACTGCAATCCCCCCAGCTCGCGCGGCCAGAATTACCGACTGAAGCGCGGTGCGAAGCGCCAGCCGGTCGCCCGATTTCGGCAATCGCAGATCGTTCGACAAATCGTTGGCGCCAAGCATCAGCGCCGACGCCGCCTGCGCGATACTCGGGGCCGCGAGCACCGCCGCGGCGCTCTCGATCATCGCAATGACCGGTCGCCCCACCCTTCGCGCGACCGCCTCCACTTCCCCGCCATTCCTTGCACTTGGCAGCACGGCCAAGTCCGCTCCAGACGCAGCGACAGCGGAAATGTCATCTCCGTGCCAGGCCGTACCAACCGCGTTGACCCGAATCGCCAGCGGCATCGGCCAGACGGTCGCGGCAGCGTCGACCGCCGCCTGACGAGCGAGCGATTTGTCCCCCGTCTTCACGGCATCCTCGAGGTCAAGGATCACGAGGTCCGCTCCCGCCTCGCGGGCCCGCGCAATCGCACGCGGATTGGATGCGGGCAGAAACAGCAGCGAGCGCATGGCGAACAGATCGACGGGCACGTTTGATTTTCCTTCCGCTTCGAGCCAAGTCGTCGCATCATGGCGACAAGTCAGGCTGGGGGAAACAGATGCTCGTATATTTGATGTTCACGGTCGCGCTGCTGGCGCTGATGTTCGTGATGATGGGCGTGAAGATCGTCCACCAGGGCTATCGCTACACGATCGAACATTTCGGGCGATTTACCCGCGTGGCCGAACCGGGCTTCAATTTTGTCCCGCCCTTCTTCTACCGCGTGGGCCGCAAGATCAATATGATGGAACAGGTTCTTGATATTCCAGGACAGGAAATCA
>JBDSZD010000354.1:0-6318 GCA_039925325.1 Sphingomicrobium sp. | reverse complement strand
GAACCGGGGGGCCGAATGCGCGTGCATCAATTATTGTACTTCACATCCGCGATAGCGATTGTCGCGGGTCCGGCGGTTGCTGCCGATCAACTCAAGTTCGGCAAGGCACCAGCGTGGGTGGTGCCCCAATCCATCCCTGCCCCGCCGGCCGGCGCCGCTACTGCGCCGACCTTGATTCTGCTGAGCGACCAGCAGGTCCATTTCGAAGCCGGAAAGAGCACGGCTTATGTCGAGACAGCGCTGAAGATCCAGACGGCAGAAGGACTCGCCGCCGGCAATGTCTCGTTGCCCTGGAACCCAGCCACCCAGACCTTGACCGTCAACAAGTTCGAGATCCGGCGCGGTTCGCAGGTCATCGACATCCTCGCCTCTGGTCAAACCTTCACGACGATAAGGCGCGAATCCAATCTTGAACTGGCGATGTTCGACGGCATGCTGACCGCCAACATTCAGCCGGAGGGCCTACAAGAAGGGGACATCATTGTCCTCGCTACCACCATACAGGAATCGGATCCGATCCTCAAAGGCCATGCGGCGGCAAGCTTCGCGATGTGGAATGGAGCACCTTTCCAACTCGCGCATTCTCGCATTGAATGGCCGGCAGGAATGAAGCTGTTTACCCGGCATTCCTTCGGCCTGCCCGTCGCCAAGTCAAGCGAGCACAACGGTCGCCGAATTCTTGAACTTACCGCACACAATGTGCAGCCCGTGACACCCCCGGCTGGAGCACCCGCGCGCTTCCGGATCGGCCGGATCGGCGAGGCCAGCGACTTTCAGTCGTGGGCCGAAGTCGCTGAACTGATGGTTCCGCTCTATCGGGAGGCGGCGGTCATTCTTCCTTCGGGACCCCTGCACGCAGAAATCGAGAAAATCCGCGCCGTCAGCAATGACCCCAAAGAGCGTGCAGCAAAGGCTTTGGAACTGGCGCAGAGCCGAGTCCGCTACGTCGCACTGCTGATGGGCCAAGGCGGCTACACGCCGGCTTCTGCGGAGGCGACCTGGTCGCGACGCTATGGGGACTGCAAAGCCAAGACGGCGCTGCTGCTTGCTTCGCTGCACGCGCTTGGAATCGAGGCGGAGCCAGTTCTGGCGAACCTTGGAAATGGGGATGCTGTCGCAGATCGATTGCCTATGCTCGGCCATTTCAACCACGTGCTAGTGCGCGCCCGCATCGCGGGAAAGAACTATTGGCTGGATGGCACCCGTAGCGGCGACGCGGGCATCGACGAGATTCCGGTTCCCAACTTCGGGTGGGGCCTTCCTGTCACGGCCGGTGCGAAGCTGGTCAAGATTGTTCCTCAACCTTTCGATCGACCGGCTGCGGAGACGGTGATTGAAATGGATGCCAGCGGCGGCGTGAAGGCGCCGGTGCCGGCGACGGTCGAGGTGCTATTCCGTGGCGATGCGGCGCGAGCGCTCAACCAAGCTTACGCTTCGATCACGCCAGCCCAACTGGATGAAGCGCTTCGCCAGAAGTGGAAGAAGGAATATGACTTCATCACCATCGCCAGCAACACGTACAAATATGACAAACCGAAGGGTGAGCTTCTCCACATCGTGAAGGGCGACATTAAGATGGATTGGCGTGACGGCTGGTTCACGGTTCCCGGCTCCTCGCTCGCTTATGACCCCGACTTCGAGCGCGCGTCCGGACCGCAGCAGCAAGCGCCGTTCGCCGTTGCTTACCCGCACTACGAGAGTCATCGGGTGAAGCTGCGCTTGCCGGCGGGCTTTTCGGCCAGTCAGAAGCTTCCGATTCACGTTAAGGAGTCGCTTGCCGGAATGGCCTACGAGCGATCCGCTTCGATATCCGGAGACGTACTGACACTTCAAAAGAGCGAGCGGGCGGAAGCACCCGAGCTTCGGTACCAAGATGCTCTGGCTGCTCGCGCCCGCTTGCGAACGTTGTGGCAAGAGGATGTTTATCTGCGCCTGTCCGACGATTACCGCCCTACTGCGCGAGACATTGCGGCTCTTGCTTCGGAAGAGCCGTCGTCCGCCAAGGAGCATATCAAGCGCGGCTTGACGTACCTGAATGCCACCAAATATGACGAGGCGATCGCCGACTTTAGCAAGGCAATAGCCCTCGATCCTAGTGACCCTTGGGCACGGGCCAACCGAGCACTCAGCTACTCCTGGAAGCGTGACTTTGCCTCAGCGCAGAAGGATATAGCAGCAGCAGAGGCCCTCGATGCCGGCAATCCTGTACTCCGAAAAGGCAAGGGACTGATTGCGCATTTTAAGGGCGACAACGCTACGGCAGTCACCGAATTCTCAGCCGCGTTGAAAGTCGATCCGCAAGACGCGTTCGCCCTTTTCAACAGGGCGAACGCTCAACTTCTTCTAGGCGACCTGACCGCCGCTGAAGCCGATCTCGATGCCTATGATAAGTTAAGGCCTGGCGAAGTGGGTTCGACGTTCACTCGCGCGGAAATTGCAGCATCTCGAGGCGATTATAAGTCCGCCGTGGATGGCTTCACCGAAACGCTCGAGGTGAAGCCAAATGATCCTGTCGCCCTCGCCCGCAGAAGCACAATGTTTGAAGCAATGGGTGACGACGAACGTGCCCTCGGGGATGCCGAGCGGGCCATCCGTGGCCAATCACTCAACTCCGACATGCGAATGTTGCGCGCACGGATTTTCAAGAAACGAGGTCAACCGGAAAAGGCCGCTGCCGAAGCGGATCAGTTTCTGAAGGAATGGGGCAAGCACGAGTTCGTCCAGGTAACAGCCGCCGAAATCTACGATCTGGCGGGAATGAAGGGTCGAGCCATGAAGGCGTTCGATCGTGCCTTGGCGATTAAGCAGGTGCCGTACATCTACGTTCTTCGCGGCCATACGCGCCCGATCACGGATGAGCCCGGCCGACTGTCCGATTATCAGGAAGCGCTGAAACTTGATCCGAATGACCTCGGTGGTTTGCTTTCGTTGGCCGCAGAACTCAACAAGGCTGGAAAGCCGCAGGATGCACTCGTCTATTACGATCGCGCCATCAAAGCCTCTCCGCAACGGAAGGACATCGGTGTGTCCCGGGCATTGGTGTTGGCACAGCTCGGTCGCGTGGACGAAGCGGAGAAGGAAATTGCAAACTATCGCAAGGAGTTGAAGGCTTCAATCGAATTCAACAATCTCTGTTGGGCCAAGGCAACTGCAGGCCTGATGCTTAACTCCGCGCTCGACGACTGTCGGGAAGCGCTTCGTCTCGCGCCCGACGAGCCGGCCTATCTAGACAGTCTGGGGATGGTCTTCCTGAGGCTGAACAGGTTCGACGAGTCCATTGCAGCCTACGACAAGGCAATCCGCAAACGGCCCAACCAAGCGGATTCCCTGATGGGACGCGCTCTCGCACATGCGGCCAAGGGCGACTTGGCGAAGGCCCAAGCGGACGCGTCCGGCGCCCGGGCCGCCAACGCACGCATCGACGAAGTTTTCCTGATTTACGGACTGAAGTTCGACAACCGAAGCAAGCTGACGAGCAACCAATAAAGCGACGAGCGAGCGCTGGCTCGCTCCTATTGCGGAGTAACGTCCGCCGCCCCCGTCGTGTCGCCCTCGGCTGGGTCCGGCCTTTTGTCGAACACCTCGTCGATGATGCCGAACACTTTGGCTTCGTCGGCTTCCATGAAGGTGTCGCGGTCCATCGCCTTTTCGATCTCCTCAAGGGTCTTGCCGGTATATTTGGCGTAGAGCGTGTTGAGCCGCGTGCGCATGCGCAGGATCTCGCGCGCCTGGATCTCGATGTCCGCCGCCATGCCCTGCGCGCCGCCCGAGGGCTGATGGACCATGATCCGGCTGTTGGTCAGCGCAACGCGCATTCCAGGCTCTCCGGCGGCGAGCAGGAAGCTGCCCATCGACGCGGCCTGACCGATGCAGACGGTGCCGACGCGCGGGCGGATATATTGCATGGTGTCGTGGATCGCGAGACCGGCCGTGACGACGCCGCCGGGCGAATTGAGATACATGAAGATGTCCTTCTTCGGATTTTCGGACTCGAGGAAGAGCAATTGGGCGGTGATCAACGAGGCCATATGGTCCTCGACCGCGCCGGTGACGAAGATGATCCGCTCCCGCAGCAGGCGCGAGTAAATGTCGAAGCTGCGTTCGCCGCGGTTCGACTGCTCGATGACGATGGGAACGAGCTGCGAGACGATATCGGGATGGTCCATGATCAAGTTGCGGATCCTTGTTGAATTGCGAACGCCTACATCGGGCGGAACTGCCGAAGGTTCAAGCGCCCGGTGCGGGAAGGGCAAGATAAGCGAGCCGCCGCATCTCGCGGCGTCCGCGAGTCACTGTGTCGAGGATCATGCCGGTGAAGAAGCACAGGGTGGCGATGATCATGATTCCGGTGACCAGGATCGCGGTTGGGAAACGCGGGACCAGGCCGGTGTCGAGATAGGTCGAGACCAAAGGCGCGGCCAGAATTAGCGCGGCGGCGACGAGAAGGAGGCCGATCGCCCCGAAGAACAATACGGGTCGCTCGATCCGGTAAAGGGTCACGATGGTGCGCGCGATCCGCCATCCGTCGCCGAGGGTCGAAAGCTTGGAATGGGAGCCTTCCGGTCGCGCGCCGTAAGCGGTCTCGATCTCGCCGACCGGCATTTTGAGTTCGAGTGCGTGGACGCTGATTTCGGTCTCGATCTCGAACCCCGAAGAGAGCACCGGGAAGCTCTTCACAAACCGGCGTGAGAAGACGCGATAGCCGGAGAAGATGTCCGAGAAGCTGCGCCCGAACAGGCCGGATAGAAGGCCGGTGAACAGTCGGTTTCCGGCGACATGGCCGCCGCGATAAGCGTCCTTGGCCTCATGTCGGCGAGTGCCGACAACCATGTCGAGCTGCTCGGCCAGCAGCTGATCGACCATAGCGGGAGCCGCCTTGGGATCGTAGGTCAGGTCCCCGTCGGCCATGACATAGACGTCGGCCTCGATGTCCGCGAACATGCGGCGGACGACATTGCCCTTGCCCTGCTGCCGCTCGGTGCGAACGACGGCTCCGGCTGCCGCAGCTAGCGCGGCGGTGCGGTCACTGCTGTTATTGTCGTACACGTAGATTGCCGCATCCGGCAGCGCGGTGCGGAAGCCCGCTACGGTCGCCCCGATCGCCGCTTCCTCGTTGAAGCAGGGCAGGAGTACGGCAATGCGTGGTTGGCCGTTGCTGCTCATGCGCCCCTCAATTCGTCATCCCGGCCTTGAGCCGGGATCCACCTGTTACTTTCTTAGGGTTAGAAAAAGTGGACCCCGGGTCAAGCCCGGGGTGACGGTCCATTACTTTGCCGCAGCCTTCTTGGCGGGCGCTTTCTTTCCGCCCGCTTCCTTTGCAGCAGCTTTGTTCGCCGGCTCGCTCTTCAGCGGCTTGGCGGGCTTGGGCGCGTCGGTCGGCTCTTCGGTCAGCTTGACCTTCTTCGCTGCAGGCTTCGCCTTGGCGGCCGGAGCAGCCTTCTCAGGCTTGGTCTTCTTGCCCTTGGCTACCTTCTGAGGGGCGTGGTCGTGACCGCAGCCCGGGCCGTGGACATGGCCCTCCTCGCTCTCGAGATCGGCTTCGAGCTCGTCGCGGGTCGCGGTGCGGTCGGTGACCTCGGCCTTTGCAAACAGGAAGTCGACGACCTTGTCTTCGTAAAGCGGCGCACGAAGCTGCGCGGCCGCCATCGGCTCGTTCTGGACATATTGGATGAACTTGTCGCGATCCTTGGGATCGTACTGCGACGCCGCCTGCATGATCAGCCGGCTCATTTCCTGCTGGCTGATATCGACGCCGTTCGCAGCGCCAATCTCGGAAAGCAGCAGGCCAAGGCGCACACGGCGTTCGGCGATCGAACGATATTCGCTCGATTCCTTCTCGAGTTCGGCCAGCGCCGCCTGCGGATCTTCCTCATGTTCGGCTTCATGCTTGAGCTGCTGCATGATGTTCTGAAATTCGGCGTCGACCATCGATTCCGGCACCGGAAAGTCGTGGCTGGCCGCAAGCTGGTCTAGCAGCCGCCGCTTCATATGTGTGCGGGTTAGCCCGTTGAGTTCCTGCGCCTGCTGATCGCGCAAGATCCCACGCAACTTGTCGAGGCTGTCGAGCCCCAGCGTCTTGGCGAATTCCTCGTCGATCTTGGGGTCGCCCGCGACCTTCACCTCGGTAACGGTGACGGCGAAGTTGGCGGGCTTACCCTTGACCTTTTCAGAATGATATTCCTCGGGGAATGTCACCTTGAGGTCGCGGCTCTCGCCGACCTTTACGCCCTGCAGCCCCTCTTCGAAGCCCGGGATCAGTTGTCCCGAGCCGAGTTCGACCTGCATCCCCTCGCCGGTCCCGCCGTCGAACTTCTCGCC
>JBDSZD010000353.1:0-6027 GCA_039925325.1 Sphingomicrobium sp. | reverse complement strand
GGCGAGCCGAATTGCAGCGGGTCGAGGCGCGAAAGGAACCAGGTCAGCAAGTGATCCGACGGCACCCGCCGCTCCATCACCAGCTCGCCATTCTTGTAGAAGCGCTCGACGCGTCCGTTGATCGCACGATCGAGGCCGATGGCGGTCAGCCGGGTCGGGCACAGGCGAAGCGCGGCGTCCCAGGCGCGGGCGAAACTTTCCGCCCCGGCCTTGTTGCGCAAGCGGTAGGCGGAGCTCGACGCGACACCTACCGCAGCAGACGCGTCGCCGGCGTTGCCGGTGAGCGCCAGATGATCGATGAAACTGCGCTGCCGTTCGGCGGTCCAGCCGGCGTGCCGTTTACGGGTGGGGGCGGGGGTGAATTCCAGCGACGGGGCCGGAGCGCGTTCGGATAGGGTCGGTTCGACGATTTTCAGTTTGGAAGCCATGAGTCAACTCCTTCGAGGTTAAACGAGTTGACATTCATGAACCAAATAGGTTATGTAGGACAGCGAAAAATCAAGCTGCGGATTTGCGGCTTTCCTGTCACTGGATTGCTTCGCTATGCTCGCAAGGACGAAAGGAGGCGGCGTGGCGGGACATCGGATATTCACCACCAGCTTCGCCAGCGTGTACCCGCTTTACGTCGCCAAGGTGGAGCGCAAGGGGCGGACCAAGGCGGAAGTGGACGAGGTGATCCGCTGGCTGACCGGCTATTCGGATGCGGAGCTGGCGGGGGTGCTTGCGGACGGGACAGACTTCGCGGGCTTCTTCGGGCAGGCGCCGAGTATGAACCCGGCGCGCAATCTCATCACCGGCAAGGTGTGCGGAGTGCAGGTGGAAGCGGTGGAGGACCCGCTGATGCGCGAGATCCGCTATCTCGACAAACTGGTCGACGAGCTGGCCAAGGGCAGGAAGATGGAAAAGGTGCTGCGGAGCTAGCTCGCCGCGCCGAACACTTGTCTCACTCGCAGAGCCGCCCTATGCGCCCGCCTCCCCAAGCAAAGGAGGCGACCATGAAGACGATCAACGACCACGCCGACCTGCCCTGCTTTCGAGCGCACGTCGAAGCGGCGTAAGGGCTTCCCGAGCGAAACGCGCGTCAAGCGCGGGCTGCGCTTCGTGCGCGGCGGAGAGAAAGAGCTGGCCGAGAAGCTCGGCCGCAACGATCCGTGCGTGTGCGGGTCGGGGAAGAGGTTTCAAGAACTGTTGCATGCAATCGGGCCGGTTTCGACGGGCGCGAGCGGCAGGATTATTGGCGCGACTGAAGCGAAAGGCGGTCTCGCCGCTCCGCCCCGTTGCAATGCAAAGCATTCAAGCTAAGCTCGGTAAAATCGGGGGAGAATAGATATGGAAAAACGTCCACTTTCGCTGACTATCATCGGCTGGTTTCTAATGATCAGCGCGGTGTTGAGTCTGTTTGGCACGTTGACGATGGGGTCCAATCCAGTCGCCATGAAGATGCTTGAGCAGATGCAGGTCTCGCTTGCTTTTCAGCAGGCAATGGCCGTGATCGGAGCGGTGGTGGCGGCCATTAGCGCTTACGGAATCTTCAAGGGCTTGCCCTGGTCACGCGTGCTCTATGCGGGGTGGAGCGTCATCGGACTGGTCGTCGGGTTTTTCATATCGCCAGCAAAATTGGTGATGCTGCTGAGCGTGGTTTTTGCGGCGGTGATCATATACTTCTTATTCCGCCCGGCTGCGGACCGCTGGTTCGCGGCAAAAGGATTGCAGCTCCAACGCGGAGCTGCCTGATGCGGCGTGTCGCCAGCGTGATCCTGTTCTTGCTCGGCGGCTGGTTTCTCACGGCGCAGTTGTTCGTCGCTTATCTGGATGCGGAGTCAGGCTCGACCGACAATTTCGGCATGACCGTCTTGTTCATGCTGTTTGTCTTGCCGTTCCTGTTGCTCGGGGCTTGGGCGAGCCCCGGCAATCGCTGGCGCGAACTCGGGCTGACGATCCTTATCGCTGTTGGTGCGAGCTTGTTGTGCGGTGTATCGGTGCTGGTTGCGCTGAACGATCCGGGGATGAAGCCCTTCATCCCGCCGATGCCGGAGATCGAGATTGCGCCCGTGTGGGGTATTGCGAATTTGGCGGTCGTCACGTTGGTAGGTTGGCTGCTGTATCGTGGGAGCACGGCACGGACATAGGTTCTGGTAGCTGCAAACTGCGCAACGTCGCAGTGAACCGACGGGATGTGGGCGAGGTGCTGCGGAGCTAGAATTACGGCCACGAACGGCGCGGCGCTAACCGACTATCAACCGGTTCGGTTTAGCACGATCCCATGGCCGCATCGTTTCTCATCCGCTTTATCAATCCCTCGAAATATCGGCGCGAGCAGTTGCGGGCGCGGGTGGATGTGCTGCGCGAGCGGGACGGCGATTCGTGCCGGCGGTGCCGCCGCGCAATCCGCTTCGATTTGCCGGTGGGGCATGATCTGGGCGCCAGGATCGAGGATATGGCTGGTGTCGTGGAGGCCGGCGGGCACGGAATTGCCAGTCAGTTCCTGACCCACGGGCGCTGCAATGTCGGCCGGCTCGACCATAGTGACGAAGTGGCCGAACGGCTGCGCCCGCAGCGCGAGGCGGATCTGTTCGCCAAAGCGCGGGAGCAGCGCGCGGCCTAGGTTGTAGGGGAAAAAGGTGGATCCCGGATCAGGTCCGGGATGACGATAAATCGCGGATGCGAAACGTAAGGGTCGTGCGCGCTCCCTCCCTCAGGCGACGCCCGCGGCGCGGGCCGCTTTCAGCGTGTCGGTATATTGCTGGAAGGCGGACACCTGGCCGCCGGTGACGCGCCAGACATGGGCGAACTGGGCGTCGAGCGGTGCGCCGGTCGCCTTGTTGGTGCCGCGATAGTGGCCGAGCGCGACGATCGTGTCGCCGGCATCGAGAAGCTCATCCGGAATTGCCGCAAAGCCCTCCCAATCGCCGATGCAGCGCGCGAACACGCCGTTCAGCACCGCTTCCGGCCCGCGATAGGGATTGCCGTCGGCGTAAATGAAGTTCTCCGCCTCATTCCACTCGATGTCGGGCGCGAACCGCCCGAGCACGCCGGGCACGTCGCCGGCGGCGAAGGCGTCGTAAATCGCGCGGATGACTGCATGGTTCTCGCTGGACATATTTGTTCTCCCCTCTGGCGGCTTGCGCGCAAAGGCGGCGGATCGCAAGCCGGGGCGCGGGGGCATCGGGGAGGCGGATCGCGGGGGACAAGGACCGCTACGGCCGCGACCTGCGCGCGCTGCGGCGGGTGCGCGCGGACAGATCGGTCCAGTCAATCGCGGACGATATGCGCAGCAGCGGCGTGGCGCGGCGCTATTTGGGCGGGTTCAGGAGCGGGTGGTGCGGCGAAGCTGCCGAGCGCAGCGAAGCGATTGCAAAGCAATCGTTAGCAGCGCGTAGAGCCAGCGAAGCCCGGCCGGCGGGCGGCAAAGCCGACCCGTTCGACGTCACGGATTTACTCCGTGACGGCTGTTCTTGAAAAATCAGCGACGAAGTGGCATGCTCCAAGAGTCCGACGTGTTTCGTCCCAGCAATAGTGCTGGCGGCGGTTAAGGCACTCGGCGCAGGAGAATGAAAATGGCCCACCATGATGGTGTGCGGTCGCTCGACCGCGTTACGTTTACCTACCACTCCCTTCGTAACATCAGCTCCCCTGACGACGTCGAAAATGATCGACGCGTACTTAGCGGACACGCGCCTGGCACATCCTATCTGCGTTTGTCAGAAGACGAAAACGTACGAGGCTATCTGGTCACTGCGGAAGGGAAAAAGCGTCAAAGGCTCACCGACGTTCATCGACAGATCCGTGAGACGTTGGACAACAAGCCGGCAGACTTCTCAATCCTCAATGGAGGCATTGTGATTGTCGCCGTTGCCGCTGACGTTGACGAGAAGACGAAGCAGGTCACGCTGGTTGCACCCAGCATCATCAATGGATCACAAACACGTGGCGAGCTTGCCCGCTATTACGAGCATTGCACAACCAACGGAATCACACCGCATCCCGTGTCAGTAAAGTTCGAGATCATTGTGTCGGACGACAGCGATCTGAAGGCTGAAATTTCCATTGCGCGCAACTTCCAGAACGATGTCGCGCGACTTTCGATCGCTGGTCGCCGGGGCCAGCTTGATGAACTCGAGGAGCGCCTTCAGGCGGCGAGGCCAGAGTTGAAACTACGCAAATCTGAAACTGAGCGGTCCGACGATTTCGCTGACACCGAGAAGGTTCTTCAGGTGTGCACCGCTTTGATGCCTACGGAACTTTGGCCGAAGTCCAAGGAAAAAGAGGATCCAATTAAGGTCTACACTTACAGCATGAAATCAAAATGTTTGCGTGAGTTTCAGGATATTCACAGGCGAGCGAAGAACCCCACTGCGGAGGAGAAAATCAAGGGGGACGCCGCCAGTGCGCGCCAGCTGTACGATTATTACCTCGACATGGCTCCGCAGGCGTTGGAACTGTACGAGCGATGGAAGAAGCACCAAGGCTTTAAGGGCACAGGTCTCCGGTCAATCGGAAGGGAGGGAAACACCGTCATCGATGTCCCGGATGGTATCGTTTTTCCGATTATCGCTTCGTTGTCGGCGTTCGTGAGGAAGAAGGAAGGCCACTGGGGCTATTTCCCGCCGGCGAAGTTCCATGACGCCGACATCATCAAGGCAGCGAAGGGCCAATACATAAACACCGTGAACTCGAATCCGTGGAATATGGGTAAGAGCCGCGCAGTTTATTCGTCGCTGTTCCAGATCACCAATATTTATAAGGATCTTAGCGCTTAGTAACTTGAGAGCCGGGGTGTCATAGTGATACCCCGGTTTTCTCTTCGACTTTTACGGCTTTCCTAACGTCTTCAGCGGTCGGCCACTTCTCGGCGTCATTTTCTCTGAAAGCCTTCGTGCCTATGTGTGATTTGAGGATCGACGCCTCCCACAGGCTGCCGACTTCTTTGAATCGCACATTATGAAGGAGTGAATAGATTTCAACCAACTCCTTAAACTTCCAAAAGCCTTTACCTGCAACGGCGTTATAGAGTAAAAGTATCTGCTCTGAATTAGAAAGTTGTGCCCTAAGAATCCTAAAATATAACTGCTTATCATTAACTTTGGACCGATGAATATATAGAACGATATGGTACAGGGTCCTAAAATAGTGAGCTAGCTTGTCTTCGTAGCGATCGAAAAAACGACTATACCCCTTAAGGACTTTTTCGAGATCGTCTTCGCCCTTCATGCTCGCGATAGTGGATCTGAGCGATCGTAAAAGCCTCCGGTACGCCTCGCGGCCCTCGTAGGTGTCCCCTTTTTCCTTAATAGTTTTTCCATCTGAATTTTTTGTCTGCTTGGACGATTTGAATCCGGCAGCGGCCACGATGGAATTATGGTGTTCTAGAAGGCTATAGAACGTGGCCTCAAAGGCGTGCTCACGCGACTGCTGAAGAGCGAACCAAGCCCCGACGGCCGCCAGAGCGGCCATGAGCGCGCTTAGCGGCCCGAACGAATCTCCAAACTGTCCGGCTTTTTCGAAGTCAAAGCTTCGACCAAGCAAGTCGGGACGAAAGCCATGTATCCAAACGCCCACAACCCATGCGAACCACCCACCTAGGAATATCCAAGGCCAGTAGCGTGAAGGCCGCATCCTACTCCGCCGCCACGCCAGCCCGCGAGAACATATCCTCCCCGCCGCCGCCGGCTTCACCCTCGACCGCAGCACCAGCCCCATCGTTGGCCGGCTCCCCCGCCGCCCCCTTCGCCTTCTGCCTCCGATCGAAATTATCCCACACCTCATTCCACTGGCCCTTGGTCGCGGCCTTGGAATATTCCGTGGCTCGCGTTTCGAAGAAGTTGGCGTGCTCGACTCCGTTGAGCAACGGCGCGAGCCAGGGGAGCGGGTGCTCCTTGACCTTGTAGATCGGCGGCAGGTGCAGCTGCCCCAGGCGCCAGTCGGCGATGTAGCGGATGTACATCTTGATATCGTCGGCGGTCATGCCTTCGACCGGGCCCTGTTCGAACGCGAGGTCGATGAACGCGTCCTCGAGATCGACGGTGT
>JBDSZD010000352.1:0-9726 GCA_039925325.1 Sphingomicrobium sp. | reverse complement strand
TTGTCGATCACGACGTGCTTACCGGCGTCCAGCGCTTGACGAGCGATATCAAAGTGCGTGGCGTTGGGAGAAGCCACGACCACCAGATCGCAGCGGTCCAGCAGGCTCGAGAGGTTGGCCACCGCACTCGGAACGCCCTGCGCCGTCATGATCGCGCTCAGTTCCATCCGCTTGCAGGCGCGGATCAGTGGCGCGTGGAATGTCGCGCCGGCGAGGCCGTAGCCGACCAGGCCGACGCGGATCATGTCCTTATTGCCGGCCGCACTGATTTTGCGGGACGGTCGCGCTGATCACGCGGACGTCGGACAGCGAAATGCTCAATTGTCCGGCGGTCTCCAAAATTAGTGGGGCCGTGATTTTCGCGGCATCGAGTCCCTGGCCGAAGCAGCCGAGCGGAAGAACAAGCTGCTGCCACTGACCCAGAGGCGCGGACCGAAGGATTCCGCCGATCGGAACCCGAGCGCCACGCGCATCGCCCGCGGCCATGCTTAGCGTCACCGGTGCGGTCGGACGACGATCGACACGGTAATCCATCACCAGGCTCAATTGCCCGGTGAATTCGCGGTTGAGGTCCACGACGCGCGGGCTCTGGATTGCCACTGCGGCGACGCCGGTTCCCGGAAACACGACGCTCCGAGCATCTTCCTGGGCCCGCCGATCGACTCCGCGGATCTGGCCGCTCGCACCCGGCAGAAAGCCGAAGGTCCAGCCTTGCGGTACAGCCCCGCGCCCAAACAACACGCCCTCGGGCAGGTCCTCGCCCGCCGGACGATCTTCGGATAGCGCCGCCAGCTCGGCGGCTTGCCCGTATTTCAAGCCAAATCCATAAGAGAACAGCGGATCGTAATTCGCGTCGCCGATATTCAGCGGCGTCTGGTCGACCCGCTTGGGCCAGGAGAAGGACAGTTTGCCGTTAAAGTCGTGGTCCACACTTCCGTCGGGCTTGCGGAACAACACATCCGCGACGCCGCCACCTTCACCCCCGGGCAGAAATGCAGCGACAAAGGCATCGGACGCATTGATTTCAGGGTTCACCCACAGCGGCCGGCCCGACAGGAATATCGAGACCACCGGAATGCCCGCCTTCTTCAGCCGACGGAGAAGCTCCAGATCCCTTTTGTCCGCGGGACTGAAATCTACCGACCGTGGCCGGTCCCCGACGAACTCCGCATAGGGGTCTTCGCCGAATACGACGACCGCGACGTCGGGCTTGCGGCTGTATTTGCCGTCGGCGCTAAGCGTCGCGCGTCCCCCAGCGGAGGAGACCGCTTCGCTGATGCCCGAATAGATCGACTGCGCGTTGCGGAAATCCGAATTCTTAAGGCCGGCACCCTGCCAGGTCAGCGTCCAGCCGCCCGATTGCTTGCCGATATTATCGGCACCATCGCCGGCAACGAGGATGTTCGCCTGCGGACGAAGCGGCAGGATCTGTTTGCTGTTCTTAAGCAGAACCAGCGACTTGCGCACGGCTTCCCGGGCAACGGCACGATGCTCCGGAGCACCCAGCAAGTTGAACTGGCCAGCGATCGGGCGAGCGGAGGGCTTTGGTTTGTCGAACAGTCCGGCGCGGAGCTTCACGCGCAGGATCCGCCGCACGGCGTCATCGAGCCGTGCTTGCGGAATGACCCCGGACTTCGCTTGCGCGAGCGTGTTCTCGTACAGCCCCTTCCAGCTGTCGGGCGCCATATACATGTCGAGACCCGCGTTCATCGAGGCCGGGCAATTGGTGTTGGTGCAACCCGGAACCTGCCCGTGCGCATTCCAATCGCCAACGACAAAGCCGTTGAAGCTCATGTCCTCCTTGAGCGCACCGGTCAGGAGATCGCGGCTGCCGTGAACTTTCTCACCACGAACCAAGGAGAAGCTGGCCATAACCGATTGGACTCCGGCCTCGATCGCCGGCGGATAGCCTGCGCCGGCGATGTCCCGGAGTTGTTCGGGCGTGGACAAATTGTCGCCCTGGTCCTTGCCGCCGTCCGTTCCGCCGTCGCCCACGAAATGCTTGACCGTTCCGATCACTCGTCCCGGGCCCATGAAGTCCGGCGTGCCGGCGCGGCCCTGCAGGCCTTGGATCATGCGCGGCGCATAAGCCGCGACCACTTCCGGATGCTCGGAGAAGCTCTCGTAGCTACGGCCCCAGCGATCGTCCCGAGCGACCGCGATGGTCGGGGAGAAATCCCATTCGAGCCCGGTTACGGTCATCTCGCGCGCGGTCACTTCGCCGATCTTCTCGATCAGGTCGGGATCGCGGGCGGCGCCAAGGCCGATGTTCTGCGGGAAAATGGTCGCGCCCGGCACGTTGGCATGCCCATGAACCGCGTCGATGCCGAAAATCGGCGGAATCCTGTCCCCCGCCCAGTCGGCGCTATTGGCCGCTTCCCAAAAGGCGTCGGCAAGCTTGAGCCAGTCAGCGCCCGTGGACTTAATGTCCTCGCCGTTCGGGGCTGAATTGCCCCCCGCCAGAATCGATCCGAACTTGTACTTGCGCATGTCGGCAGGGGTCACCGCCGAAATGTCGGGCTGAATCGTCTGGGCGACTTTCTCGTCGATCGACATGCGGGCGATGATCTGCGTGATCCGCGCTTCCATCGCCGGATCGATGGCGACGCGGCTCGTCACAGCCGGCCAGCGATCGGAGCGTTCAACCACGGCCGGAACGACGACCGGGTCGGGCGTAATCACGGCAGCTGGAACGACCGGAGGCGGAGTAACCGCACAAGCGCTCGCAAGCAGCGCACCCATGACCAGACTCAGATGCTTGGCAGACATGCTAACTCTCCTGAACTGCCTGTGCTTCAGGCTTGACTGACAGGCTTATTGGGGCGGGCTTCCGCGCACAAGGCGCAGCTAACGAACGAAGGGGTCAATGGTCCGGATCGTGCCATCCGGATTGTGCACCAGCTCGGTCACCTTGGCGTTGCGCAGGTGAGTCTTATTGGTGAGCTGCGTGTCGTGGTAGAACAAATACCACTTGCCGTGTTGCTGAACGATCGAATGGTGGCTGGTCCAACCCTGCACCGGTTCCAGCACGCGGCCGCGGAACGTGAACGGACCGTAGGGCGATTTGGCCGTCGCATAGTTTATGAAATGCGTGTCGCCGGTCGAATAGCTCAAATAATATGTGCCGTCATGCTTGTGCATCCACGCGGCCTCGAAGAAGCGCCGGTCGTGGTCGCCGCCGAGCAACGGCTTGCCGGCGTCGTCGACGATGATGGCGTCGCGCGGTGTTTCGGCGAACTGCAGCATATCGGTGCCGAGCTTCGCGACTTTCGGCGTGAGCGCGGGCTGGTCATCCTTCTTCAGATCCGTGTTGCCCGCGACGGCATTGTAGCTGCCGGTCGCCCAACGCTGGAGCTGGCCGCCCCAGATGCCGCCGAAATAGATGTAGCTCTGACCGTCGTCGTCGGTGAACACGGCCGGGTCGATGCTGAAGCTGCCGCGGATCGGCTGCGCTTGTGCCTTGAACGGGCCTTCGGGACGGTCGCCGGTCGCTACACCGATGCGGAACACGCCGTCTCGATCCTTGGCCGGGAAGTAGAAGTAATAGCGGCCGTTCTTGGCGGCGACGTCGGGTGCCCACATCTGCTTTGAAGCCCATGGCACGTCCTTGACGTCGAGTGCCACGGGGTGCGTGGTCACCTTGCCGCCGACGCGGTCCATCGAAATGACCTGATAGTCGCGCATCTCGAAGTGCGAGCCGAGGTCGTCTTCGGGCGTAGTGCCTTGAATGTCGTGCGACCCGTAGACGTAGATTCGGTTGTTAAAGACATGCGCTGACGGGTCCGCGATATAGATGTCGCGCAGAAGCGGCTGCGCGAGAAAGCGATGTCCTTCCGGCGACTTGGCTTCCGCAGTCGCCGCTGCATTTTTGGTGGGCTGGATCGTACATGCCGCAAGGCCGATGATGGCCGCGCTGGCAGCCAGCGCTGCGATGCTCTTCATGATCCTCTCCCGAGACTTTGCGCCTCTGCTGCTGTTAGCGCTAACTTAAGGAGGGGACCCGTAGCAAGCTTTTAGCCGCGCTCACCCCTGGCGAGCGCCAACGGCCGGCGGATCGGCCCGCCGCGCACCTTGGTTGTAAGCGCGACAAGCATATTGTGCGACGTCAGGAACAAAGTTCGGCCGTCCGGTCCGCCGAAGGTGACATTGGCAACGCCGGTGCCGGTGCGGATCACGCCAAGCCGCTTGCCCGAAGGCGCGAAGACGTGGACGCCGCCAGGTCCAGTCGCGTAGACATTGCCTTGCTCGTCCACGGTCATTCCGTCGGGCAGGCCGGGGTTTTCCTTGCCGACCAGCGCGGTCATGTCGGAGAAAATGCGCGGACGAGCGAGCGCCTGCTGCGCGGTCACATCATAGGCCATGATGATCGCGCGCTTAGGGTCGGACACGGCGACGTAAAGTGTCTTGGCATCGGGCGAGAAAGTGATTCCGTTGGGAAAGGTGAGGGACCCTTCGACCAATGTCGCGACTCCGTCGGATGCGGCACGGTAGACGCCGTTGACCGGCTGCTCTTTGAGCGGACTCTCGTTCACGCCCTCGAGCCCGTAGGGTGGATCGGTGAACCAGATGGCGCCATCCGGCGCCACGGCAACATCGTTGGGAGAGTTGAACTTCTTGCCGTTGAAGCGAGTGACGAGCAGGCGCTTCGCCCTGGTCGCCAGATCGATCGCCGCAACCGCGCGGCTGCCGTGATCGGCGGCCAGTATTTCGCCGGCAATGCCGGGTTTCAGACCATTGGTACCCGGCTCGCGAAAGCCCGGCTGGGCCGGGCCGTTACCGCCCGAGGGATCCATATAGACGGTAACGCCGTCCGCCGCGCTCCACTTATGGATGCGGTTGCCGGGGACATCGCTAAACAGCAGATATTGACCGTCTTCGATCCACACCGGTCCTTCCGACCAGCCATAGCCTTCGCCAAGCTTTCGCATCTCGGCCTTGGGGTCGATCAGCCGATCGAGTGCAGGGTCGTTGCGGACAATTGCCGCGTTCGGGAGCGGTGCGTTAATGGGAGCTGCAGCGGTTAAAGTGAACAGAAGGGCGGCGGTGAGGATCGGGCGGATTTTCATAGACCTGCAGACTTGCCGCAATCTGCCACAAGCGCAAGTCAGCTGTTGCCGGTCACGCGCTTGAGCTTGTCGAGCGCGACGGAATCCGCCTCGTCCGGCGCGATCGTGGACTGGAACCGGCCGGTCTTGCCGAACAGCAGGACGGCCGCGCTATGGTCGACGCTGTACCCACCGCTTTTGTCGGGCACCCTTTGAGAGAAGATTCCGAACTGCTTCTTCACCTGTGCAATCTGTGCCGGAGATCCCGTTAAGCCGATGACCGGCGCATTGAACAGGCGGGCGTAACTGGCCACTTCCGCGGGCCCGTCGCGTTCCGGATCGACCGTGATGAACACGATCGTGAAGGCGTCATCTTTGGAAGCGAGCTCGCGGCGCAACCGGACGAGCCGCGCGAGCGTCGTCGGACAGACGTCGGGGCAATGGGTGAAGCCGAAGAAAATCGCATGGGCCTTGCCGTTCAGCCGCGTGCTCGCGAACGGGTGTCCATCCCCGCCTATCAGGGTGAAAGGGCCGCCAATGCCCAATCCGATCGCATCCGGGCCTTGCACATTTTGGCTCGACTGATGGGAGCGTGTGAGGAACAGGCCGCCGGCGGCGAGGGCCGCGAGCCCGACCAGGAGCCAGAGAATTATCCGAAGCCGCTTCACGATCCATGTCCGTGGGCGCCATGTGCGGCCGGCCCGTCGACGACCCGGACTTGCGCTTTCACGTCGCCAGCGCGTTCGAAGCGAAGATTGATCGCGATGTTCGTTCCGGCTGAAAGCGCCGTCGGAAGGCCTTCGAGCATGATGTGGTGGCCGTTGGGCTTGAACTCGACAATCGAATTAGGCGCGATCGCGACGCCTTCGTTCAACGCCCGCATGCGCGTGATGCCGTCCGCCAGGGACGATTCATGCACAGACGCCTTTGCCCCGCTCTCGCTTGAAACGCTCTCAAGTCGATCGTGTCCGGCACCGGTGTTGGAGATTTTGAGATAGACCGCAGCTGGCTGCGAGGGTGTGACGGTCGCGCGAGTCCAGGCGTCGGCAACGCTGATCTGCGGGTCCGGATCGCGATTGCAGGACGCGAGCAACATGAGGGCGAGCGGAGCCACGAGCAACTTCATGGGCAGGCCGATAGAAGATAATTTCGGAGAGAGCCACACGCTCGCGGCGTCTAGAATTCTCCAGGGACGCGCTGTTTGAAAACAACTTCGCGAAGCACGAAATAATTGACCAGGGAGGCAATCAGCGTTGCTGCCAGACCTGCGAGATAAGGCGACCGAAGGACGAGCGAAAAGCCCGCCAGCAGCGCGAGATTCACGAGATAGTTGACGCCATAGGCCAGCACGAATGCGCGCTTCGATCCCTGCCGGTCGCGAAAGGCGTGGCGGCTGTAGGTAAAATAGTTGAACGTCACGCCGCACACAAAGCCGATGCCCTGGGCGACGAACATGTTCAGTCCGGCCGCGACCAAAATCGCGTACAAACCAAAGCCGAACAGCGTATTGACGACCGCCGCCTGATAATAACGGATCAGCCGCGAAAACTTGCGCGCGGTCGAGAGGACGAGCGCTTTCAACTTGCGACTGGGAGATCGCGGGACGCGCGTTCGATCAGAAAATCCGCCGTCTCAATCACCTGCTGCCGGAAATCCACATGGTGGAGGTCGGCGGCCTTGAGGAGTAACCGGTACGCTTCGTCGTCCCCCGCGTAATGGTCCGGGACGCCGCCCGCTGCTGGTGCTCGATCGACACCCGCGCCGCCCAAAGCGTCGGAAACGATTTTCGCTGCGTCGCCAAGTTCCATGGCTTCGCCGCCGGTCTCGAAGTGGACCACGCGTGCGTCGCGCTCCATCAAAAGCGCGAACACCAGCGACATCAGCTCACGGATCGCGACATAGCCGCGCACCACCGGATGCGGCGCGCGCACGAGAATTCGCCGCCCCGCCAGCGCATCGAGGATGAACCCCGCGAGCGCATAAGTCTCCGGCTTGTTGATGTAGGGGCCGGACAGCGCGAACAGCCGCGCAATGACTGCCATCTTCGACCGTTCACTCGCCCATTGCGCGAAAATGCGTTCGTCATCGAGCTTCATCGCGCCGTACAGGCGCATCGCTGTGCTGGCTTCCGGCTTGTCGGCATAACCCGCCGCACCCGACGAAGCGACGAACAGCTTGTCGACGCCGATGCGATCCAAAGCGCCCAGGACCGTCGCGCGGATCGCCTCGTTCGCCTCGACATATTCGCGCTCGTCCATCTGTTCCGCGCGGTCTTTCGTCAGGAACGCCGTGTGGAGGAGAATCGTCGGCTGGTTGTCGAGTCTTGCCAGTTCGGCAAGCGATCGTTGCTCGACCACTGTGCCGTCGCGCAGCAGAAGAGTCCGATCCTGCGAGCCGAACGCGCGCACGTGCTCCTGAAAGGCTGCGGGTCCGAGGCTGTTTCGAAGCAGCTCCAGCGTCGCCATGCCAATCCATCCGCCGGCACCCGTGATGACGATGCGTTCCGTGGAGGACTTCATTTGTCGCGACACGCTGTCAGCAAGACCGTGCAGCTCGCTCATCCGATGGCGCTGTCGCCGAGATAGGGGCCAAGCTCCGCTCGCAGCACCGCCTCCGGCAGCTCCGGGTGCATGATATGGAGCGGATTCGAACGGAGGCCGCCATTCGCCAACCGCCTGGATGACACGG
The DNA here is from genome assembly GCA_039925325.1 of Sphingomicrobium sp. Lineage (GTDB taxonomy): Bacteria > Pseudomonadota > Alphaproteobacteria > Sphingomonadales > Sphingomonadaceae > Sphingomicrobium. The sequence continues at coordinate 1,993 of JBDSZD010000352.1, read as the reverse complement.
TCGGGATGATCGATTGCACCGGCTGACCTTTGATGCCGATCACCATCGGGCCGGGGGTCGAAAGCGCGGCTTCGAGCGAGCCGCGAAGGTCGTCGCGTTGGTCGATCCAGACGAACGGCAGATCGTAGGCATAAGCCAGCTTTTCCAACGGAGGCATGGAGACGCCGGAATCGCGACTGCATCCGACAAGGTTGCCCTGGAAGAAGGCGTTTTGCGTGTTGCGGATGGAGATATAGCCATCATTGTCGACCACAATCAGCTTCAGGTCGAAGCCGTGATGACGAAGCACCTGAAGTTCATGGATGTTGCTCTGGACCGAACCGTCGCCGGTGACACAGATGACGCGACGGTCAGGACAAGCGGCGGCAGCGCCGATCGCGGCCGGAAGGGCATAGCCCATCGACCCCATGGCGCCCGACACGATGTACCGTTGATCCTCCTTCACCTGATACGCTTGGCCAAGCACGTAGAAAGCTGACCCGGCATCGGTGACGATAATTTCATTGCCTGTCAGCAGCGCACTCAAGGAATCGCTGACCTCATAATAGTTCAGTTCCGGAGTGGAGATGTCGTGCGGTTCCGCGGAGACCGCGAAACGACGCTTCCACCCAGCGCACGTCTGCGGCCAATCGCCGCCCGCTATCGACGTCAACGACAGTTCAAGCATGGATTCAATGAATCCTCGAACGTCGCTGTGGATCTGCAGGTCGACCGTCACGTCGCCGCGCTTCAGTACGGGATAATCGACGTCCACCTGGATCTTGAAGGCTTTGGTCGCAAACAGCTCGCATTCGTAACCGATGCTTTGCGCATGCAGGCTCGAGCCAATCGAGATGATGAGGTCGGCGCACTGGAGCGCGAAATTGCCTGGGCGGTCGCCCTTTGGCCCGCAATGGCCCACGAAAAGAGGGTCAGCGTAAGCGATCGCGTCCTTCGCAAGCTGCGTGGTCACGACCGGTATTCCAAGTTTGCGGATCAGTTGACGCAGTTGCGGCACCGCTCCGGCCGCCCGGACCCCATGACCGATGAGGAGTACCGGCCGCTGAGCAGTGGCAACCTTCTCGGCCACCCGGTCCAATTGTTCGCGGGTGGGCGGCGGCGGCGATGGAATCTCGGGAACATAGGCGCGCAATTTGTCCGGATCGATCAGTGCACCTTGCACATCGAGCGGGACATCGATGAGCACAGGACCGGGTCGCCCCGTGGTTGCGAGATGCAAAGCCTTTTCAAATATGAAGCGCGCGTCCTCGGGGTCATTGAGAAAGTGGGCGAATTTGGTGACACTCTCCACAATGGGAACGATATCGACCTCGAATGTGCCAAATTGCCTCAAGCCCGGCACAGGCGCGGAGCGGATTGTTTGCGACCGCTTGCTTTGACCGGTCAGGAATAGAACTGGCGAAGAATCCTGCCATGCACCGACCAGTCCAGTGAGCACGTTCGTTGCCCCAGGCCCACTGGTTGCGTAGCAAACGCCAAGGCGCCCGGTCGCTCGCGCCACGCCCTCGGCTTCCATTGCTCCCGCCTGTTCGTGGTGGCAGCAAATGTAGGGAAGGCCCGCTTCGCCGACCGCATCGATTAGATGCATCATGCCGCCGCCCGACAGCATGAAGACTGGTCCAGCGCCCATCGCCTTCAGTGTTTGCGCAAAATAATCGGAAACGCGGATCATTCTTTGGCCTTTAGCAAGTGACGAAGCCCGGCGATCCTGCCACCGCAACAGTTAAATTGTTACTACAGCGGAAACCATGTTTCCTCGCGACTCAAGCAGCGGCAAAGCTACGAATCGTGTCGGCCATGAAGCTCAAATGATCTTCGCCCAACCCCGGGAACAAGCCGATCCAGAAGGTGCGTTCCGTCACGATATTGGCGTTCGTGAGGTCGCCGGACACGCGGTAATTCTGCTTTTTCATATAGGGTTGGCGGATGAGGTTGCCGCCGAACAGGAGCCGTGTTCCGATGCGCTTGGCATCGAGATGCTGGACCAGATCGT
>JBDSZD010000351.1:0-2337 GCA_039925325.1 Sphingomicrobium sp. | reverse complement strand
GCTGCTCGACGAGGAAAAAGGCATCTGGCACCTCACCAATCAAGGCGCGATCAGCTGGCACGATCTCGCCCGCGAAGTGGCCGACCGCGCCAAGGTCGATCGCAAGCTGGTGCTGGCGGCCGAGAATGACCTTCCCCTCGACACCAGCCTAACCAGCGGTCGCGGTATCCTGATCCGCTCGCTCGACGGCGGTCTCAACGACTTCTTCGAACATTCGGAACCGCTGCGGCTGATCGCCTGATCAGCGGACGCAATTATCCTCCGGCGGCCGGTTGGGGCGTTCGCGCTCCTGCCGAGCCCAACATTGCTTGAGCAATTCCCACGCGCGCTTACTGCTGATTCGCCGCCGCTCGGCGATGCGGTCGATTAGATAGGGCCGGACCCGGAATTGCGCGTAGCTCTCCGGATTGCCGACATAGTCGATTGGCCCGGCTCCGCATTTGGCGCGCAATTCCTTAAGGGCCGGATGATCGTCCGCGATCCTATTCGGCCCCGCCCAGGAAAACCACTCGCCAATCCGCCCTTTGCGCTTGCCCGTGCGCCGGTCGGTCAGGGACAAATATCCCTGCTCGTCGACTCCGATGCCAGTCTCCTTATGGAAAAACGCCAACGGCGCATTTTTGCCCATTCCGCTTCGAAGGCAGCCGTCCCGAAGAATGATCCTGCCAGTGGTGCCCATTTCTGGCTGCATAATGGTCGGGCGATCGTTGTGGCCGAAAGTGCGAATGAACGGCCGCGCCCGCTCCTCCATGCTCGGATGCTGCAATCCGCCGGCGAACATCAGCCTGACCGGTTCCGCCACGGAATCCCAGTTTTCCTGGGTGGCAAGCACTCGATATTCCTCTTCGGTAACGTTCATTATGATGCCCGCGGTGCCTTGCGTATCGTCGAAGGTGATCCCGCCCGCGATGCCCAGCTTCCCGAACCGCTCCGTCCACGGCTTGAGCAAAGCTTGGAGTTCCGCCCCCGTATACCGGGCAAGCTTTGCCTTGAACCGCGGGTTGACCGAGTAGCGCGCGAGCGTCCCCTCGGGAAAGCCCTTGAAATAAAGCTCATATCCCCAATCCGGCGAGTGGAACATCCGCGCAGAGGTGAAATTGCCCGCCTCGCTGGCTCGCAGCCTGGCCAGTAGACGCTCGAACGCCGGCATGATCGCCTGCTGCTCGGCCTGCCGCTTGCGCGCCTCCTCGACGCTGATGCCCTGATCGCGGGCATACCATTTGGCCTGGCTGCGCGGCAGGTTCTCCGATGGCGGAGGCTCGTCCGGATAAGGCAAATGCGGAGCTTTCTCGATCGTGGCAAAGCCAGACCGCTCGATCTTTGCACCGGTTGGCACGAAGCCCGGCGCAGCCATGTCGCTGCTGGCGATCAAGGCCGCGCCCATGCATATTGCCTTTCCGCTCACGCTCACTCGCACTCTCCAGTTCTCACGCGGATTGGACTCAAGAGCAGCTTTAAGCTTTCTGACCGCTGAAGGAGGCAAAACGCATGCGTCAGAACTGGCCAGCCCGTCTGTGGCTCGTCCGGCATGGCCAAAGTCAGGGCAATGTCGCGCGCGACGCCGCCCATGAGGCGGGGCTGGCGACGATCGACATTCAGATGCGCGATGTCGACGTGCCCTTGTCCGACCTCGGCCATCGCCAGGCGGAAGCTGCCGGCCGATACTTCGCGGGCCTTCCCTCCGATGAAAGGCCGGAAGTAATCCTGTCGTCGCCCTATTTGCGCGCCAGGCAGACTTCGGAGGCGATTTGCGAGGCGGGCGCGCTGGCCGGCGGACCGGCCAAATCGATCATCGACGAGCGCTTGCGCGAGCGCGAGTTCGGAATCTTCGACGGCCTGACGACGCTTGGCATCCGGTCAAAATTCCCGGAGGAAGCCGGGCACCGCGCCCGGCTCGGAAAATTCTATCACCGCGCTCCCGGCGGGGAGAGCTGGGCCGACGTGATCCTGCGGCTGCGCTCGATGCTCAACACCATCAACCTTCATTATGCCGACCGGCGCGTACTGGTCGTGTGTCATCAGGTGGTGGTCCTGTGCATGCGCTACATATTGGAGGAGCTCGACGAGGCCCAGATCCTGGCAATCGACAAGCAGGCAGAGGTCCTGAACTGCGGCATTTGCGCCTATGATTTCGCGGAGAGCGCTAACGGGCTGTGCGTCCCGGCGTTGACTTTGTGGAACCACGACGCCCCGCTCAAGGACGATGGCGCCGCCAAGACCTCGGAGCCGGACGGGGTCACTGGATCGCGATGAAATCCGGGCCTTGTTGCCGCGCTAGAGTCTGTTTCAGCAGAGTGAAGCGGTGCCGGCCCTCACCCCCACCCGGCCAACCCAGAG
>JBDSZD010000350.1:0-9067 GCA_039925325.1 Sphingomicrobium sp. | reverse complement strand
AACAATCTCGTCAAATGCTCCTGGCACGGAGGCGACCCTTATTGGGGACGATTGCTATCCGCGGCCGGCTCATCGGGATCGGAATTCGACGTGGACCGTGCATTCGTCGCTTATGGCGGGGTGATCGTTGCCAAAGGCGGGGTACAAATCGCCCATGATGAAGCAGCCGTCGCCAAGCATATGGCCGGCGCCGAGTTCGACATCGAAGTGAATCTGGGGGTGAGGTCGGGCGCCGCACAGGTCATCGGCGTCGACCTTGGTCCCGGCTACATCAAAGAGAATAGTCAGACGTCATGATCAGTCCCGAACATACCGCTTCGATCCTGGTCGAGGCGCTGCCGTACATCCAGCGCTTCGCGGGGCGTTCGATCGTCGTCAAGCTTGGCGGCGCGGCGATCGACAAGGCGCTCGATCGGGCGCTTGCACAGGACGTATTGCTGTTGCGCAGCGTCGGCGTGCGCTGCGTGCTGGTCCACGGCGGCGGACCGCAGGTCAACAGTCTGCTGGGGCGCATGGGCATCGAACCCGAGTTCCGCGACGGCCTGCGCGTCACCAATGAAGAAACGCTGGAAATCGTCCGCATGGTTCTGGTCGGCAAGATCAATCGCGACCTCGTCGCCACGATCAACAGCGAGGCGGGCGAAGACCCGATCGCGGTCGGCGTGTCGGGCGAGGATGCCGGCCTGCTCACGGTGACTCAAGTCAGTCCTGAGCTCGGCTTCGTCGGCGACGTGTCGCATGTCCGCGCGGGCTTGCTTGAAAAGATGCTCGACGACGGATTCGCGCCGGTGGTCGCGACCATCGGCGCCGACGCTAGCGGACAGCCGCACAACATCAATGCCGACGAAGCCGCGCGCGCGATTGCCGTCGCCATGAAAGCCGAAAAGATCGTCTATCTGACGGCCGCGCCCGGCCTGCTTGCGGACGTGAATGACGAGAGCAGCCTGGTCCAGAAAATCAGCTCGGAGGAATTGCGCGACAAGATCGCCGATCCGAGCGTCGGCGCGGGCATGATCCCCAAATTGCGGGCCTGCGCCGATGCCGTGGATGGCGGGGTTGGAACCGCGCACATTATCGACGGGCGGGTGCCGCATGCTTTGCTGATCGAGCTGCTGACCAACCAGGGCATCGGTACCATGATCAAGCGGAGGGCTGATTGGTGAGCGACTTACTGACAATTGCCGATCTGTCCGCATCCGACCTTGCGCGCATCCTCGAGCTCGCGGAATCGCCCAACCTGGGCGAGCCGCTGAAAGGGAAAGGCGTCGCGCTGGTGTTCGACAAGCCGAGCGCACGCACCCGTAACTCAATGGAGATGGCGGTCGTCCAGCTCGGCGGGCACCCGGTCTACATTCAGGGCCATGAGGTCGGGATTGGCGAACGGGAAAGTGCGGAAGATATCGCCCGCACCCTCGCCTGTTACCACCGCATCATCGCGGCGCGCGTCAAGAAACACGACCAGCTGACCGCCATGGCGGCCGCGGTTGAAACGCCCGTTCTCAACATGCTGTCCGACCTGCACCACCCGTTGCAGGCGCTGGCCGACTTGCTGACGGTCAAGCAGATCGCCGGACGGATCGACGGTGTCAAACTCGCTTATGTCGGTGACGGGAACAACAATGTCTGCCGCTCCCTCGCCGAGGCTTGCTCGAAGCTCGGCGCGGAACTCACCATCGCCAGCCCCGACGGCTATGGACTCCCGCTCAACGAAGTTCAATTTCTGAACGGCGTCACGCAAACGGACGATCCGCGCGAAGCCGTTGAAGGTGCAGCTTTCGTCTATACCGACGTCTGGGTCTCCATGGGTCAGGACAACGAAGAGGAGAAGCGCCGGTCGGACCTCGCCGCCTACCAGGTCGATGATGCCCTGCTCGGTGAAGCCCACTTCCTTCACTGTTTGCCCGCGCGCCGAGGGGAGGAAGTGACCGACGCTGTGATGGAAGGCCCGCGCAGCGCCGTCTGGAAGCAGGCCGAAAACCGCATGCACAGCGCGCGCGGCGCGCTCGCCTGGATGCTGGAGCGATAGGTTGAATGCCGATCTCCGCTCGCGCCGTCAGAAGGCGATTGCGGAGGTGATCCGCACTGGCTCGGTCGGCAGCCAGGACGAGGTCACATCACAGCTGGCGCAGTTGGGCTACACAGTTACTCAGGCGACGGTGTCGCGCGACCTCGACCAGATCGGCGCGGTGAAGGTCAAGCGTGGGGGTGTGCTTGCATATGCTTTGCCGGACCAGCTGAGCGGCAGCGACTGGGCTGCTGCGCGCCTTGAGCACATACTTTCCGAATGGGTGCAGAGCGTCGAAGCCGCCGGCAATCTAATCGTGCTGAAGACTCCGCCCGGATCGGCGCATCTGGTCGGGCTTGCGCTGGATCAGTCCGACCTGCCGGAGATCGCCGGCACGGTGTCCGGCGACGACACCTTGTTCCTGGCAGTCCGCGATGGCGTGACCGTTGAAACGCTCGCCAACCGCTTCAGGAGCTTAAGCGGCCTCTAGATATTGCGTTGATAGATGTCGGGGGCTTCCCGTACCATCAAGCGCTCGGGATGTGGGTACGCCTCCCACCCCAGACGAGCGTATAACGGCTGCATGTCGCGGGTGAACAGTGCCCAGCGGCGCAGACCCTGCAGATCCGAATGCCCGTACAACGCCTCAAGCAGAGCGGTGGCCACGCCGCGCCCACGGTGTTGAGGAAGAACGAATACGTCCGCGAGATAAGCGAATGTGGCCCTGTCGCTAATCACACGTGCGAACCCTATCTGCTCTTCATTGCCATCGGCGCTCGTCTCGAATCCCCCGGCACACAGAGACCCCCGGATAGCGCGTTCTACTGTGTCGCGGGGGATACCCAAAGACCAATAGGCTTCACTGAGGAAGCCATGAATCAAGTCGATGTCCAGATCTGCCGGGTCGAACGAAACGCGCATGGTCAAGTCCGTCAAGCGGCCTCTGATTGCATCGCGCCCGTCCACGCCGGATCTTGCACTTCGTTGGCGATCAGCTGGTCGATCGTCTGGCGCTCCCGCACCACAGCAAATTCGCCGTCCCGCACCAGCACTTCAGCGGCCATTCCGCGGCTATTGTAATTGCTGGACATGGTGGAACCGTAAGCCCCCGCGGTCATGATCGCGAGCAGGTCGCCCTCGTGCACTTCGTCCATGTCGCGGCTGGTGGCGAGCACGTCGCTGGACTCGCACACCGGGCCGACAATGGTCGAGCGGCGGCGGTTCGGTTGGCGCTGCACGGCGAAGATGTCATGCCAGGCGTCATACATCGCCGGGCGCATCAAGTCGTTCATGCCGGCATCGACAACCACGAACGGGTCGGGATCGCCTTCCTTGACCAGCATTACGCGGGTTAGCAGGACGCCGGCATTGCCGACGATCACGCGGCCCGGCTCGAACACCAGGCGCAAGTCCCAACCGGCGGTCACTTCGGCGACCATCCGGCCGTAATCCTCGGGAGTCGGGGGAAGGTCTTCGCCCTCGACGTAGGGCACACCTAGCCCGCCACCCAAATCGGCAACCTGAATATTGTGTCCTTGCCCGCGCAGATCGCGGATCAGCACGCCCAGCGCCGCATAGGCCTCGCGCAGCGGCTCCAAGTTCGTGAGCTGGCTGCCGATGTGGACAGCAATGCCCTGGACTCGCAGACCCGGAAGCTCGCGGGCACGCTCATAGGCGGGCACGATGCGGTGCTGGGGGATGCCGAACTTGTCTTGCGCTCCGCCGGTCGAAATCTTGGCGTGCGTACCGGCCTCGACATCCGGATTGACGCGATAGGCGACCGGAGCAACCATTCCCATCTCGCTTGCAACGCGCGACAGCAGTTCGGCCTCTTCCTCCGACTCCAAATTGAACTGATAGATCCCCTCGCGCAACGCGAGCTGCATTTCCTCAATGCTCTTGCCGACACCGGAGTAAACAATCATGTTGGCGGGAATACCGGCGCGGCGCGCACGAATGAGCTCGCCGCCGGAGACGATGTCGGCACCGAGGCCGCATTCGGCCACCAGTCTCAGGATCGCGCCATTGGTGTTGGCCTTGACCGCATAAGCGACCAGCGAATTGCCGCAGCCGCAATCCTTGACGCCGTCGCGAAATACGGTGGCGTGCCGTTCGATCGTGGCGGTGGAATAGACGTAGGTGGGCGTGCCGACGGTGTCCGCGATGCGGGCAAGCGGCACGGATTCGGCATGCATCTCGCCGGCGAGATACTCAAAATGGTTCATGATCTGACGGTCCTGTTTCGCGCGCAATTAGCGCGCTTGAATGCAAAAATGACGTAAGGTGGGTGCCTGCTTCAGGCTGCGCGTTTGACCTTACGTTTTCGCAATATCATCAACCGTCTCCGTCAATCCGTCCTGATCGGATAGGCCGTCGTGCCCTTGACGCGTTCCATCGCGATTCGCGACGTTACGTTCTTGAGTGGAACGGCCGAAATCAGTCGGCGATAAAAGTCATCATAATCGCCCATGCTCGAAACTGCAATCCTGAGCATGTAATCGACGTCTCCTGCCATTCGGTAAACGTCCATAATCTCGGGCATCGAGCGCACGACATCCGCGAACTTCGTAAGCCAGTCTTCGGAATGATCGTTGGTCTCGATGTCGACAAATATCGAAAGTCCAAGACCGATGGCGTCGGGATTGACGAGGGCAACGCGCCGTTCGATGACCCCGGCCGCCTCCATCCGCTGGATGCGCCGCCAGCACGGTGTCTGCGAAAGATTCACGCGGCTCGCAACCTCCGCCACTGGTAATGAGGTGTCCTCCTGCAGGATCGCGAGGATCTTCAGATCGGTCTGGTCGAGCTTCATGAGCGCGATTATGCACCTTTTTTGCAAATATTGGAAGAATATTCTAATTTGCGCAAGAGTTGTGCAAGGTTCGGTCTATTTCGCCGGCTTACATTGAACGTCAATGAATCAAGGGGTATGTGAGGCAAGCGCCGGCGTGCAGAGCGCTGGAATCGCCAAGGCTCACTCAAGATGAATTTGGAAGAAAATTCTACTGCGGCCGCTTTGATCGAGCTGAATGCGCTCGGTGCCGCGTCGCCGCTCGACCGTCTCCGGGCGCTGCGGTCGCACGTGCCTGGCCGCATCGTGTTTACCACCAGCTTTGGGATCGAGGATCAGGCGATCACGCACTGGATCTCGACCGACGGTCTGGACATCGAAATTGCCACCCTCGACACCGGTCGGCTGTTCCCATCGACCTATGACCTGTGGGCCAGGACCGAGGAGCGCTACGGCCGCCGCATCAAATCCTTTCACCCCAATGCTGACTTGCTTGCAGATTTTGTCGGCGACTGGGGCGTGAATGGCTTTTATCACGCCAAGGAGGCCCGTCTTGCCTGCTGCGGTGTCCGCAAGGTCGAGCCGCTTGGCCGTGCGCTCGCGGGCGCTTCCGCATGGGTGACCGGATTGCGCGCCGACCAGTCGGGCGCACGGACGGTGGTGCAGCTAGCGGCTTGGGACGAAGACAAGCAACTGATCAAGGTCGCGCCGATCTTCGACTGGACGCGTCAGCGCATCGCCGACTTTTGCGCCGCCGAAAACGTACCGATCAACGAACTGCACGCCCAGGGATTCCTGTCGATCGGCTGCGGCCCCTGCACCCGCGCGGTGAAACCAGGCGAGCCGGAACGCGCCGGCCGCTGGTGGTGGGAGCAGGACGGCGAAAGCGCCAAGGAATGCGGACTGCACGTTGGTTCCGACGGCCGGCTCGTGCGGACCAAGGCCGCCTGACATGGGTGAACATACAACCGACCGGGTCCCGGAGCTGACCGCGAGCCGGATTGAGCCGCTCACGAGCCTTCCCTTGTTCCACAATCTGGCTGGCCGCCGCGTCGTTTTGACCGGCGCAACCGACCCAGCACTGTGGAAGGCAGAATTGCTCGTCGCCGCCGGTGCGGATCTGCGCGTGTTCGCCGGATCGGCAGAGGGCGCGGCGCGCTATGCGGTGATTGCTGGAACCAACGTTCTTCCCCGTACTTGGGCAACCGAAGACCTTGCGGGAGCAGCGCTGCTGATTCACGGCGACAACGAAGGCGCGGAGGCGTTCGTGAGCGCCGCGCGGGTGATCGGCGTGCCGGTCAACGTCATCGACAATCCCGAGCTTTCGGATTTCACGTTCGGAACGATCGTCAATCGCTCGCCGCTGATCATGGCCATCTCGAGCGGCGGTGGCGCGCCGATGCTCGGCCAGTCGGTGCGCGAACGGCTGGAAGCGCTGCTTCCCGCCCGCATTGGCGAGTGGGCACAGGCCGCGATCCGGTGGCGGCCGCAGGTCAAGGACCGGATCGCGGAGTTCGAGGATCGCCGCGCCTTCTGGAAGCGCTTCGTCGAGCACAGCTGGTCGTTCGGACATCGCGCTCCGCAAGATTCGGACCGGGCCGCTTTGTTCGCGAGCGAGGACGAACGTCGTGGCGAAGTCATTCTGGTCGGCGCAGGGCCAGGCGACCCGAGCTTGCTCACCCTCGCCGCGCTACGCGCGCTGCAACGCGCCTCGGTCATCCTTTATGACGATCTGGTGAGTCCTGCGGTGCTCGAACTTGCCCGGCGCGAAGCGCGGCGCGTGGCCGTTGGCAAGAAGGGCTATGGCCGCTCATGCAAGCAGTCCGACATCAACGCCGAAGTCGTGCGGCTTGGACTAGCGGGTGAGACCGTCGTTCGCTTGAAGGGCGGCGATCCCTTGATCTTCGGTCGGGCGATGGAAGAGATCGACGCCTGCCATCAGGCCGGAATTCCGGTCAGCATCGTCCCCGGTATTTCGGCGGGACAGGCGGCGGGCGCAGCGCTTGGGGTTTCGCTGACCGAGCGAGACCTCGCCCGGCGCGTCCAGTTCGTCACGGCCCACGGTTCCGACGGAAAACTGCCGACCGACATCGACTGGGCCGCTATCGCCGACCGTCAAGCGACCACCATCGTCTACATGCCACGCAAAACGATCGGCGGTTTCGTGGAGCATGCAGTCGCTGCCGGTCTCGATCCCGGCACGCCCGCATGTCTGGTCGCGTCCGTGACGCTGGAGACGGAGCAAAAGCGCTTCGGCGCGGTTCGCGACTTGCTCGTATTGGAACAGTCGCTAGACGCGGCCGCGCCCGTCACTCTCATCATCGGTCAGGTCGCGCGCGATCGCGCGACCGCCGCAGCCCCCACTGAATCCAAAGCAGCAGCAGCAGCAGTATGAACGCCCCCGCCACACTCCCGACCCTGACCCATCTCGATCAGCTGGAAGCCGAGAGCATCCACATCATGCGCGAAGTCGTCGCGGAGACCGAGAAGCCCGTAATGCTCTATTCGGTCGGCAAGGATAGCGCTGTCATGCTGCACCTTGCGCGCAAGGCATTCTATCCCGCGCCGCCGCCCTTCCCGCTGCTGCACGTTGATACGACGTGGAAATTCAAGGCGATGTACGAGCTGCGTGACAAGGTAGCGCGCGACAGCGGCATGGAATTGATCGTCTATCGCAACCCGGAGGCGATGGAGCGCGGGATCAATCCGTTCGATCACGGCAGCCTGCACACCGATTTGTGGAAGACCGAGGGGCTGAAGCAAGCGCTCGACAAATATGGCTTCGACGCGGCCTTTGGCGGTGCTCGCCGCGACGAGGAGAAGAGCCGCGCCAAGGAGCGCATCTTCAGCTTCCGCTCGGCCAGCCATCGCTGGGACCCGAAGAACCAGCGGCCCGAGCTGTGGAGCCTGTACAACGCACGCAAGTCGCCCGGCGAAAGCATTCGGGTGTTCCCCTTGTCCAACTGGACCGAACTCGACATCTGGCAGTACATCTATGCTGAGAACATACCGATCGTCCCGCTCTATCTGGCCGCGCCCCGCCCCACGGTCGAGCGCAACGGCATGCTACTGATGGTGGACGATGAGCGCTTTCCTTTGCTGCCGGGGGAGACCCCGGTACAGCGCTCGATCCGGTTTCGGACGCTTGGCTGCTACCCGCTGACCGGTGCGGTCGAAAGCGAAGCCGTGACCTTGCCTGAGGTCATCCAGGAAATGCTGGTCGCGACCACCTCCGAACGTCAGGGGCGCGCAATCGACCATGACGGATCGGGCAGCATGGAACGCAAGAAGCAGGAAGGCTATTTCTGATGGCCACTGTCCTGCGAGATGTGCCGACCCCCTCCGCGCGCGCCGATGAAGCGCGCGAGCAGCTCGATGCCTATCTGGCGCTCAACCAGCGCAAATCGCTACTGCGTTTCCTCACATGTGGGTCGGTCGACGACGGCAAGTCAACGCTGATCGGGCGCCTTCTCTATGATTCCAAGATGCTGTTCGAGGATCAGCTTGCCGCGCTCGAAGCGGAGAGCAAGAAGATCGGCACAACCGGCGGCGGGCTCGATTTCGCTCTGCTCGTCGACGGCCTCGGCGCCGAGCGCGAGCAGGGCATCACCATCGACGTCGCCTATCGCTTCTTTGCAACCGACAAGCGCAAGTTCATCGTCGCCGACACACCGGGGCACGAACAATATACGCGCAACATGGTCACCGGCGCGTCGACCGCGGACCTCGCCGTAATCCTGATCGACGCGACCAAGGGCGTGATCACCCAGACCCGCCGTCACTCGTTCCTCGTCAATCTGCTGGGCATTCCGCGCGTGGTGCTCGCGGTCAACAAGATGGACCTGGTGGACTTCAGCCGTGAGCGGTTCGAGCAGGTCGAAGCAGATTACCGCAAGTTCGCGACCGAGCTCGGAATGGGTCAGGTGACCGCCATTCCGCTATCGGCTTTGGAAGGCGATAATGTAACCAGTCGCAGCAATGCGATGCGCTGGTATGACGGCCCCTCGTTGCTCGACGAGCTGGAGACGGTGCCGACCCGGGAGCAAAGCGCGCAACGCAGCTTTGCGCTGCCGGTGCAATGGGTGAACCGCCCGAACCGGGATTTCCGCGGTTACGCCGGCACCATTGCCGCCGGCCGGATCGCGGCCGGTGATCCGGTTGTCATATTGCCGTCGGGACGTCGTACGGAAGTGCAGCGCATTGTCACCTTCGATGGCTATAAAACCGAAGCCGGGCGCGGTCAGTCGATCACCTTGACCCTTGCCGACGAA
>JBDSZD010000349.1:0-1604 GCA_039925325.1 Sphingomicrobium sp. | reverse complement strand
CGGCGGAGGAAGGACTCGCCGGCGCGCGGGCGATGGTCGAGGACGGGCTGTTCGACCGCTTCCCCTGCAACCGCGTGTTCGCGCTCCACAATTGGCCAGCGTTGCCAGCGGGTACGATAGCGACCCGGCCCGGCCCAATCATGGCTGCGGCGGATCGCTTCGAAATCATTGTACAGGGGCGGGGCGGTCACGCCGCCATTCCGCAGCGCACGCCCGACTGCATCCTCGCTGCCTGCCAGTTGGTAGGGCAGCTCCACGCGATCGTCTCGCGGCGGATTTCGCCCATGGCTTCGGCCGTACTCTCGGTCACTCAGATTAACGGCGGCAATGCACACAACGTCCTGCCGGACCGGGTAACCGTCGTAGGCACTGTCCGGACCTTCGATCCACAGGTTCAGGACAAGATCGAAGAGTCGATCAGAGCCGTCGCGGACGGAATAGCGACCGCTGGTGAAGTCTCGGTGACTGTGCAGTACGATCGTTATTATCCCGCCACGATCAACGATGGCGATGCAGCGGCGGAGGCATTCGAGATCGCCGGCACGGTCGCCCATGCGGAGCTAGCGCCGGACCCCGCCTTCACGTCCGAAGATTTTGCCTTCATGTTGCAAGCCTGCAAGGGAGCTTATCTATGGCTCGGCCAGGGGCGCGACGATCAGTCCGCGCCGCTCCATAGCGGGAAATACGACTTCAACGACGACGTCCTTGGTACTGGAGTGAAACTCCACGTCGCCTTGACGGAGGGCCTGCTGTCCGCGTGATGGCAGAGCGGATTAGAAGGTCGACGAGAATCCGAAAACGAAGTGGGTCGAACGGACCACCTCTTCAGTATCGCGTGCAATGTTTGCGGTCCGACCGAGCAAACGCTCGTGAGAAATTCCGACGTAGGGCGCGAATTTTTCCGTCACTTCATACCGGAGGCGAAGACCGAGCTCCGCATTGGTGAAGCCTGAAGCGATCCCCTGATCGGGCACGTCCTGCGCCGCGAGATTGAACCCGACCCTCGGTTGAAGGGTCAATCGGTCCGCGAACTGGTATTCATAGATCGCTTTCGCCTCGGCGATCACATCGCCCTTTTCGGAGACGAAACTATAGGCCTCCAGCGCAAGGCCCTTACGTGGCTCGCCCGAGATTCCGGCGCCTGCGTAGGTCAGGTGCGGATGCGGTCGGAACTCGTGCTTGATCCCGGCTTCCAGATTGAACCCGCCGCCAATGGCGCGCGAGTATAGCAGCTGCCCCTCAATCTGATCGACGTTGCGGCCGATGCTGCCGCCGACCACCAACTTGCCGACCACCGCCTGCGTCTCGCCGCTATAGGCAAAAGCGCCATCGAAAAGTAGATTCCTGTCACCGTCTAAATGGTACTCGAACAAGTCAACGTCGCCGGAAAGCGCCTGTGCACCCGCGGTTTCGCCGCCGCCGATCAAAAACGAAGCAAAGATGCAGGCCGCGGCGCGGTGGCGCATTGATCGGACTCCTCGGATAGCGCCGAAGAATAGGGCCGGTGACCGACGAGTTGCTTCGCACCAGGTGGCGGCTGCGCCAGATTATTCCAAGTTGCCGGGCGAAGACGGCAATCCATGCTTCTCGCGTCAGGATGCGAT
>JBDSZD010000348.1:0-22296 GCA_039925325.1 Sphingomicrobium sp. | reverse complement strand
GGCTATGCCAACAAAGGCACCGAATTCCTGTTCGGACCAAGCGCCACCAACCCGCTCGCCAACACATTTGCGATCGCCGCGCTGCCGGTGATCATCTTCTTCGCTTCACTCGTCGCCATCCTTTATTATCTCGGCATCATGCAGCGCATCGTCCGCTGGGTCGGCGGAGCGATTGGCTGGGTGACCGGGATCGGCCGGGTCGAAGCGCTCGGTTCGGCCGCCAACATTTTCGTCGGCCAGTCGGAATCGCCGCTCGTCGTCCGCCCCTATCTCGCCGCGCTGACCCCGGCGCAATTGTTCTGCCTGATGACGGTCGGCATGGCGGGGGTCGCGGGTACGATCCTCGCGGCCTACGCCAGCCTGCTCGGCCCGCAATATCTGCCCTATCTGCTCGCTGCGGCCTTCATGTCCGCGCCCGGCGGGATCCTGATGGCGAAGATGATCATGCCCGACGACTTGCCGCCCAAGGACCAGTTGCCGCTGGAGGGCGGGTCCGCAAGCGACGATCAGGTGCAGGTGGCGGAAACGTTTGAGGAAGGCGAGCGCCCGGCTAACATCATCATGGCCGCGGGGCAGGGCGCGCAGACCGGTGTTAAACTCGCGGTCGCAGTCGGCGCGATGGTGTTGGCGTTCGTCGCGCTGGTCGCGCTTGCCAACGGCATCCTTGGCGGGATCGGCGGCTGGTTCGGAGCTCCGGACCTCAGCTTCCAGCAGATCATCGGCTATCTGTTCATGCCGATCATGTTCCTGATCGGCGTGCCATGGGCGGAAGCCGGAACCGCTGGCGGCCTGTTCGGCACTAAGCTCGTCCTCAACGAATTCGTGGCCTTCATCGACCTCGGCAATCCGGCCGGCCCGGCCGCCGCGCTGTCGGACCGGAGCCGCGCGATCATCACCTTTGCTTTGTGCGGTTTCGCCAATTTCAGCTCGATTGCGATCCAGCTCGCGGTCACCGGCAACCTCGCCCCCAATCAGCGCCCGACCATCGCGCGCCTGGGTATCCGCGCACTGATCGCCGGCAGCCTCGCCAATCTGATGAGCGCGGCGCTCGCGGGTTTGCTCATACCCTAGCCGTCATTGCGAGGAGCTTCGCGACGAAGCAATCCACCGTTTCGCCGCCGTTCTGGATTGCTTCGCTTCGCTCGCAATGACGAGTAAAAGGGGATCATGACCACCATCACCACCGACACTATCGCCTCCGTCTCGCTCAACGACGCCGACTCCGACCCGCAGGGCTTCGCCGCAAAACTCGGCCGGAGCTTCGAGGAATATGGTTTCGCGATCATCGCCGACCACGGCATTCCGCAGGACCTGATCGAGCGCGCGGAAGACAAGGCGAAGGCCTTCTTCGCGCTCCCCGAGGATGTGAAGCAATCCTATGCGCTGGCCGGGCAAGGCGGCGCGCGCGGCTATACCCCGTTCGGGATCGAGACCGCCAAGGGCGCCAAGGCCCACGACCTCAAGGAATTCTGGCACGTCGGCCGCGACCTCCCCAACGGCCATCGGTTCCGGTCGCACATGCCTGACAATGTCTGGCCGGCGGAAGTGCCCAGTTTCCGCGATACCTTCACCGAGCTCTACGCGTTGTTCGACCGCACCGGCCTGAAAGTGCTGCGCGCCATCGCTTGCTATCTCGCCATCGACGAAAATTACTTCATCGACACGGTCCGCGACGGCAATTCCGTGTTGCGCCTGCTCCATTATCCGCCGCAGACCGAGCCGACCGGCGCGCATATCCGCGCCGGCGCGCATGAAGACATTAACACCATTACCTTGCTGCTCGGTGCGGACGAAGCGGGGCTGGAGCTCCAGACCAGGGATGGCCGCTGGATCCCGGTATCGCCGAGGCCAGGCGAGCTGGTCATCAACATTGGCGATATGCTGCAGCGCCTGACCAATGGCCGCCTCCGCTCGACCCCGCACCGCGTGGTCAACCCGCGCCCCGACCGCGCCAGCAACGCGCGTTACTCGATGCCCTATTTCCTCCACTTCCGCTCCGACTTCCTGATCGAAGCGCTGCCCGGCACGGTGCCCCAAGGTGATCGGCCGAAGTGGCCCCCGATCACCGCCGACGATTATCTCCAGGAGCGGTTGCGAGAGATCAAGCTGGCGTGAGCGTAGCGTTTGCTCTCGACGCAAAGCGGACATCGCGACTTAAGCGTTTGGCAAGGCGCATAGGGCGATAGGGGTGCATGATCTGGACCAAAATTGTGGGGCGCTGTCTGTCTGCACTGACCTTAATTTGTGGAGTCTGGGGTGCGCCTGCTCAGGCCGCGCCGCAGAAAAGGTGTCCCATCGAAATGGAAATGCGTGCCGACGCTTCGCTGGCATCGTCCTCCACAAGTTGGCGTTCTCTTTTCAAGCACCAAAGAACCTTCGGTTCGTGCGACGACGGCTCCATTGCGGAAGGCTACTCAAACGCGGTTGTTGGGCTATTCGCTCAAAAGTGGGGCCGGTTTAGTGAATATGTGGCCATGTCCCGACGACATCCCGCCTTCGGGCGTTGGGTATTAAGGCATATTGACGCGACGGCCAATGACGATGAACTTAAACGCATCCTGCGCCACGCGGATCACTGCGTTGATAATGTGAAGATGAAAGCCGAGTGTAAGGCAGTCGGGCAAGCCGCTGCGGATGCGTTGGCCGAGTGGAAGCAATTCCAACGAAAATAAGACGTCTCGAAGTTGCCGTCATGTCAGTTTTTCACCCGAAGCAAACAATTATCAGCCATCCAAATTCGCCGGCCCGAAGCCATGTGGGATCAGGCTGCCGATGGAGTGAAGTTCGGCAACCGAGCCGTCGCCGCTGCCGCAAATGATCTCGACATCGCAGCGGGACAACTGGGCCGCCTCGAGAATCGCCTGCCGGCAACCGCCGCACGGCGTGACTGCGGACGCACCGGTCAGCGCGCCATGGCCGATCCGGCCGCCCGCAACGGCAATGCGCCGGACGCGAGCCAGCCCGAACGCGTGCTGCGCCGCCGTCAGCGCGCTCTGCTCCGCGCACACACCAAGGCGATAGCTGGCATTTTCCATATTCGCGCCGGTGACGATTTGTCCGTCATCCGACTCGATCGCGCACCCCACATGAAAGCCCGAATAAGGCGCATAGGCCTTCAGCGCCGCGGCGCGGGCGAGGGCGACAAGCTCTTCCTCTGTCATGAAAACGTCCTTAGGCGAAGGCAGTTGGGAAATCACCTGAGCTCGGACACGCATCATGATCCTCCGCTTACTTCTGTTCGCCGCGACCGTCGCGGCTTGCCTCGCCCCGGCGCCGGCCTTCGCCTGGGGCAAGACCGGCCATCGCGTCGGCAGCGCAATCGCCGACAGGCATCTCGGCGGGTTGGCGCGCGCTCATATTCGCGAGATCATCGGGGTCGAATCGCTGGCTGAGGCGTCCAACTGGCCGGACGAGATGAAGTCCAACCCCCATCCGTTCTGGCAGAAAACGTCGAGCCCGTGGCACTATGTGACGGTCGGCGGAATCACCTACGACCATGCTCCGCCGGAAGGCGATGCGCTGGGCGCCCTGGCCTTCTTCCGAAAGCTAGTCCTCGATCCAAAGACCAGTCCCGAGCATCGTGCGCTCGCACTCCGCTTCATCGTTCACATCATCGGCGACCTTCATCAGCCGCTCCATAACGGTCGCCCAGGCGACCGAGGGGGCAATGAAGTCAAAGTGAAATGGTTCGGCCGCGACACCAATCTGCACGCGGTGTGGGACACGGCGATCATCGAAGAGACCGGCTATTCCTTCAGCGAGCTCGCGGAGCGGCTCGACCGACACACCAGCAGCGCCGATGTGATCGCGTGGTGGAACCCGCAGCCCAGCGACTGGATCACCGAAAGCGTACAGCTGCGCGAAAAGCTTTATCCGGCGGCGGGCGAAACCGAGCTTGGATATAAATATGTGTACGACCATACACCGACGGTCGAGTTGCGCCTGAAGCAGTCGGGTATCCGCATCGCCGCTTACCTCAATGACATGTTCGGCCAGCCGATGCCGGCGCGCAAAAAATAGTGACCTGGCGCGCTGCGTTTGCGGGCCTGCTGCTGGCCCTGGCGGGCTGTACTGCGCCGACCGCGCGACTACCGTCCAGCGTGGCGCCTGCCGCGATCGAAGTCCAGATTCTTGCGTTCAACGATTTCCACGGAAATCTGGAAACCCCTGCGCCGGTCGAAATGGCTGTCTCGGACGGAAGCAAGCGACGGATCCTTACCGGGGGCGCTGCCCAGCTGGCGGGGGCGCTCGAAGCCTTGCGGGCTGGCCAAGCAAACTCCGTCACCGTTTCGGCAGGGGACACGATCGGGGCCACGCCGCTCATCTCCGCATATTTCCTCGACGAGCCCACGATCGAGGTGATGAATGGCTTCGGCGTCGAATATAATGCGGTCGGCAATCACGAGTTCGACCGCGGGGTGGATGAGCTCAAGCGGATGCAAAACGGCGGCTGCGCCAAGTTCACGAGACGCGTACCCTGCGCGGTGGAGCCGTTCGCGGGCGCGCGCTTTCAATATCTCGCCGCCAACGTCCTTGGCCCCGATGGCAATAGCGTTTTCCCCGCGACAGCGATCAAAGTCTTTGGATCGGGAGCTTCGGCCGTGCGGATCGGATTCATCGGGATGACGCTCGAGAACACGCGTCACCTCGTGACTCCGTCCGGGGTCAAGGGACTGACTTTCGCCGACGAAGCGGAGACAGCCAACGCACTGGTGCCGAAGCTCAAGGCGCAGGGCGCGGATGCGATTGTGCTGCTGCTTCACCAAGGCGGAAAGCTGCCGCAGTTCACCAGCGGCAATAGCTGCGAGGGCCTATCCGGCGGAATCCTTCCGATCCTCGATCGGCTCGATCCCGCCATCGCCACCATCGTGTCCGGCCACACCCACTGGGCCTATGTCTGCAAGCAAAAATTCGGTGGTGCCGAGCGTCTGCTCACCAGCGCCGGCAAGAACGGCTATTTCGTCTCCGATTTGCGGCTGAAGTTCGATCCTGCCGATCGCCGTTTGATCGCGCAGAACGCGACCAATGTGATCGTTGGCACCAGCGTCCAGAACCCAAGAGTGCGGGAGCTGGTCGAACTTTATGCTGCGGCGGCGAAACCGGTTGGCGAGCGGGTCATCGGGACACTCAGTGCCGCTGCTGCCCGCGACGAAAATGATGGCGAGAGCCCTGCCGCGAACCTGATCGCAGATGCAACACTCGATGCGACGCGGGCAGCGGACAAAGGCGGTGCCCAGATCGCCTTGGTGAACGCCACCGGCGTGCGCGTTGGCCTTCCGGCTGGACCCGTAAGGTACAGCCAGGCCTTTTCAATGATGCCGTTCGGAAACAATCTGGTGGTCATGACGCTAACCGGCGCGCAGTTGAAAGCCGCGCTGGAGCAGGAGTTCGGCGCGGAGAATATCGCCGCCGCGAAGCGCGTCGCCGTACTCGCGCCAAGCGCGGGCTTCACTTATCAGGTCGATCTTGCGCGTGCCGGCGGGGATCGCATCGTCGCGATGAGCCTGACCGGGAAGCCGATCGATCCGGCAACGAATTACCGGGTCGCGGTCAACAATTATGTCGCTTCCGGCGGTGACGGCCTCACCGTCTTCACTGGCGGAACGGACGTTACCGACAAAGGCATCGTCGACATCGATGCCCTCGTGGCCTGGATCGCACCGGGACGAACGCCGCCGCTGCCCGATCGCGTCAACCTCACACGGCGCTGATCAGCGCAGCGGAGGTTCGTCGAAGCTGCGCAATTTGCGGCTGTGCAGCGCGTCGCCCTCATGCTTGAGCAGGTTGAGCGTCTCGATGCCGATCCTCAGGTGCTGGCTGATCGCACGTTCGTAGAAGGCGTTGGCCTGACCGGGAAGCTTTAGCTCGCCGTGGACCGGCTTGTCGGACACGCACAGCAGGGTGCCGTAGGGAACCCGGAAGCGATAGCCCTGAGCGGCGACGGTGGCCGATTCCATGTCGATCGCGACGGCGCGGCTCTGATTGAAGCGGAGCGCCGACGAGGTGTAACGCAGCTCCCAATTGCGGTCGTCGGTGGTGACGACCGTGCCGGTGCGGAGCCGCTTCTTGAGCACTTCTTCCTCCTCGCCCGTCACCTGCATGGCCGCTTCGAACAGGCCCTTCTGCACTTCCGCGATAGCCGGAATCGGGATCTCGACCGGAAGCACGTCGTCGAGGACATGGTCGTCCCGCAGATAGGCGTGCGCTAGGACATAGTCGCCGATGGTCTGGCTCGGTCGAAGCCCGCCGCAGTGACCGATCATCAGCCACACTTGCGGACGCAGGACGGCGATGTGATCGCAGATGGTCTTGGCGTTCGACGGTCCGACGCCGATGTTGACCAGTGTAATCCCGCTGCGGCCCTCAGCCATCAAATGATAGGCCGGCATCTGATGCCGCCGCCAGGTTCCGGCGGCGATCTGCGACTCGGCGTCGGCCAGGTCGCCGCGTTGGTACAGTTCGCCCGGCACCGACAGCGCCGTGTATGGGCTGGCGGGATCGCGCAGAGCATCGACCGCAAAGCGGACGAATTCGTCGACGTAGCGAACATAATTGGTGAACAGCACGAAATGCTGGACATGTTCTGCTGGCGTTCCGGTGTAATGCCGCAGACGGGCCAGGCTGAAGTCGGTTCGTGGTCCGTCGAACAGCGCCAGCGGCCGGGTCGAATGTTGCGAAAAGTCCCACGCCCCGTCGACGATCTCGTCGCCGATGTGGACCAGTTCAGTCGACGGAAACCAGCGCGACAATTCGGTGCTTCCAATGCCGCCGAGCTCCAATTGTCCGCTGTCGATGACGTAAGGGTAGGGGATTTCGCTCGATGAGCGCCCGACGGAAATCTTGACCCCATAATCGTCGGCGAGGTGCGCGAGCTGGACCTCGAGATATTCGCGGAACAGCTCAGGTCGGGCGATGCTCGATGCATAGATGCCCGGTTGGTTCAGCCGAGCGAATGCCCGCGCCGGCGAAGGCCGCGGATCGCCTGGTCCATATTCGATTCGCAATTC
This sequence comes from Sphingomicrobium sp., assembly GCA_039925325.1. Taxonomy (GTDB): domain Bacteria; phylum Pseudomonadota; class Alphaproteobacteria; order Sphingomonadales; family Sphingomonadaceae; genus Sphingomicrobium. Next base: position 15,289 of record JBDSZD010000348.1, on the reverse strand, counting down.
CGGGTAAGCGAAGCAGCCGTTGGCGCGCTCTTCGCCGTCCGGAATCGTCCCGTCCTGAACGAACGCGTCGAGCGCAGTGCGCAGGTTGCTGACCGATTGGTCGTAAATCTGCTGAAGCTGGGTCACCACCAGTGCAATGTCGTTCGAAGCGTTCACAGCGCCGGATTGCCGGTTCGAGCGCATCTGCACAAGTGCGCACCAGCAAAACCGTTGCCGGAAAGCCTCCCGCCCGATTTGTTCGTGTCCCATTTTTGACCAGGGCTTGACAGCCGTGGGTCGCAAGCGCAGTTTTTAATGACACCGGTTACTTAACCCGGGAATCGGACCAGACTGCGGATACAAGCGGTCGGTTCGGAGAGGGGCCAAGGGACAGTCACAGCTCCTCGAATCACAAATCGACACCGGTGTCATACGCCGGCGATAGGGAGGGTAGCATGTCTGGCAATTCGACGATCGCGCGAGGAGCGAACCCAGTGAGAGCGCTTTTGCAGGCGGCCTCCTTCGCCGCGATCGCTGCTGCAACTTATGCAGGCCCGGCCGCTGCACAGGATGCCGCCGCGCAGGCGCCGCAGCCGCGACCAACGCAATCGACGCAGGCTCAGCCCGCCGAGACTGCGCCGTCCCAGACCGGCATTACGACCGATCCTGCCAACCCCACGGAGGTCCAGGGGCCAGCCCAACGCGCGCCGGTGGACGAGGTTGTAGTGACTGGCTTCCGGGGATCGCTCAGGAGCGCGTTGAACGAGAAGCGGCGATCGAACGTCCAGATCGACGCGATCAACGCCGAGGACATTGCCGACTTCCCCGACGCCAATTTGGCTGAATCGCTGCAGCGCTTGCCCGGTGTGTCGGTCGACCGCGACAACGGCGAAGGCCGCTCGATCACGGTTCGCGGTCTCGGCGGCGATTTCAACCGCACCCGTATCAACGGTCTCGAAGCCCTCTCGACGGCCGGCGCGAATATCGCTGGCGACAGTCCCAACCGGTCGCGATCGTTCGATTACAATACATTCGCCTCCGAGCTGTTCAGTTCGCTCAAGGTGCAAAAGACCAGTTCCGCCGAGACCGACGAGGGTTCGCTCGGCGCAACCATCGACCTTCAGACGGGCCGGCCGTTCGATTACAAGGCCCGCGCCTTCGCGATTTCCACCGAAGGCAGCTATCAGAAGAACAGCGGCAAATGGAGCCCGCGCATTGCCGGACTTGCTTCGACGCGATTCCTCGACGGCCGCATGGGGCTGCTTGTCTCGTTGGCCTACAGCAAAGCCGCGAACGAAATCGATCAATATGCCCGTCAGGCCGGCCAAGCCGATTATCTTTTTCGGAACTCCGATTTCGCGGGCAATGAAAACCCGCCGCGGGGCGGATTTTCGGCGCCGGTCGGAACGACGTTCTTCGGCCCGGCCAGCGCAGCCCCCAATGCCCCGATCGTTAATCTGGTGACCAACCCGACTGCCCTGGATATTTTAACCGGGTCCGACCCTGCGGCCTATGCGGCGCTCTACCCTGGCGCGCCGTTTAACACCGTTGGCAGGTTCGACGATTCCACGGTCCGGATCCCGACCCTTGCTACGCTTCAGCAACAGGACGTCAAGAACGACCGGCTCGGGGTCACGGCAGCCTATCAATGGCAGATCGCAGACCGCACAAGGCTGAGCGTTGACGGCCTCTATTCGCGTTTTCACAACAAGAGCACGAACAAGCAGATTCAGACCGTCGGTCTGAACCGCAACAACACGAACACCGCCTTCAACACCGCGACCAACAGCATCACCCCGGTCGCTGCGCGCGCGCTCTATCCCGGCCTGTGCGTTCCCAATGCCGGGTCGGACATTGTCGTGCCGCAGGATTGCGGGCAGTCGCTATACGGTTCGACACCGGCCTTCAGCACCGCCCGAAGCGCGACCAACACGACCGTGGCGAGCATTCTTGGCGCCGCCGCGGTGATCCCCGGGGGAACGACGCCGGCCAATGCGAACATTTTCAGCATCAACCCGTTCAATCTCGACCCGTACGATTATTACAACAATCCCAGCTCCGTGGGCTTCATCCCTTCAACCAATAGGCTGGCTTTCCGTGGTGAGCTGATTGGTCGCCCTGGCGTGGACGTCCTGGCGGCGAATGTGTCCAACGGCGTCGCGGATTATCTTGTGCTCCGCAATGTCGACTTCCGGTCGGCCGCGGACGAGTCGGAATATACGACCAAGTTCAAACAGCTTTCCGGCAATCTGGCGCATGAGTTCACCGACCGGCTCAAGATGGAAGTCACGGTCGGCGCGTCAAAATCGAGCCTCGCGCAGACCGGGCGTCTGGTCGAATTCAATCGCATGAATTCACCCGGACCATTCACCTATGACGAGCGCGAAGGCGGCGACATGCCGATCATCGATCTCGGGTTCGACGCGGCGGACCCAGCCAATTGGGGCACGGTCAAAGGGTTCTCCGGAATCCGTCATTTCCTGCGCACCACCGACAACACCTATCGCGCCGCGAAGGTCGATTTCGACTGGCAGGCAACGGACGAAATCAACATCACCTTCGGTGCGACACGGCGGCGCTATGGCTTTGAAACCGAGCAGTTCGAGCGCAACAACGATTTGCTGAATCCGACGCTTCTCGAGGCTGGCTCGAATGCCAGCGCAGTCGGCGAAGTCGTCGAATTCGGTGAAGGCCTGAAGCTTCCCGAAGGCACCGCGACGAGCTTCTACGTGCCGACGATTGCGGGCTTCGACAATTTGTTCGACTTCACCTGCAACTGCATCAACAAATGGGGCGACTTCCGCATCACCAACTTGCGCAATGCCACCGCGACGTTCGATGTTACGGAAATCGATACCGGATATTATTGGCAGGCGGACTGGAATCTCGACCTGTTCGGTCGTCCGTTCCGCGGCAACATGGGCGTCCGGGTCGCGCGGACCGAAGTCGAATCCAACGGCCGTACTACGGCGAACCGGCCGATCCAGGGCAATAACAAATATACCGACATTTTGCCCTCCGTGAACCTTGTTTATGAACCAGTGAAGGATCTGCTCGTCAGATTTGGCGCGTCGGAAGTGATGGCTCGGCCGATGCTCGGCAACCTGTCACCAAGCGTTAGCGCAGTCACGATCCCGGCCACGGGCGTGCAGACGGGAGCGTCCCTTACGGTCGGCAATCCGAAGCTTCGTCCGTTCTACGCGACCAACATGGATGCTAGCATCGAATGGTATTTTGGTTCCGGTAACCTGTTGAGCGTCGCTTTCTTCAACAAGAAGATCAAGTCGTTCCCGCAAACGATACTTTTTGACGCGCCCATCCAAAGCTTCTTCGATGCAGCAGGCGTGGATGCGTTGCGCGCCCAATTCCCGAGCGTCGGAGGAGTGGATCCGCCCCAGCTGGTATATATCAACGGCAATTTCGACGCGACAGGCCGGCAGTTCCGTGACGCTCCTGGCGGCTACCTGCGTGGGTTCGAGCTGAATTATCAGCAGAATTTCAAGTTCCTGCCGGGATTCCTTGGCAATTTCGGCGCGTTGGTGAACTACACCTACATCAAGTCTAAGCTGAAATATATTCTCGACCCCGGCGCGCGAGCGACTGCAACGGCTGCTGCGATTCCGGCTACATTCGGCTCGGCCCCGTTCCTGGGAGTATCTCCGCGCGCCCTCAACGCCACGGTCTATTACGAGACCGATCGCTTCAGCGGCCGCGTTTCAGTGGCACACCGCAAGGGGTACAGCGTCAGTTACCCGATTGCCGCCGGTTCCTGCTCACCGGGTATCATCAGCACGAACCCTCCTGCGATCACTTATTGCACCGCACCGCTGATCAACGATTTCACCTTCAGCGGAGCGACCACTAACGTCGACGCTGCCTTCAGTTACAAGGTCAATCGCTTCCTCAGCCTTTCGCTGGAAGGTCTCAATCTCACCAACCAGACCACCAATCGCTACGCCTACCAGGACAATCCGGTGGTCACGCAATATGCGAGCTCCGGGCCGGTTTATCGTGTCGGCGCGCGGCTGAAGTTTTAAAGATCGTCGCTGCGGTCGCGCACTGGTGGCGCGACCGCAGACGCGACCGATCGGGTGAGTTGAGTGGATATCGATAGAAGAGAAGCCTTCGGAACGGCGCTGATTGGGGGAGTTGCCCTGACGGTGCCGGCCATGCGCGCAGGCGCAACGCAAACATCGGGTGCCGGTGCGGTCGGATGGCGGCGCAGTTTTGATAATCAGCGCATACCGGACCTTGGCAACGGATATTTCCTGAATCCGCTGATCCCCGGCGACCATCCGGATCCGACCATCCTCAAGGATGGCGCTGATTATTACATGACCTTCTCGACCTTCGATTCCTATCCGGGCCTGGTAATCTGGCACAGCCGGGACCTCATCAACTGGCGTCCACTTGTCGCAGCGTTGGCGAAAAACATCGGATCGGTCTGGGCACCGGAGCTGACCAAGTATCAAGGGCGCTATTTCCTTTATATCCCGACCAAGAAGACCTCCGCCGAAGCGTCAAAGACGACGTCCTGGGTGATCTGGTCGGACAATATCGGCGGGCCCTGGTCGGACCCGGTGGACCTCAATCTTCCCAACCACATTGATCCGGGTCACGCCGTGGGCGAGGACGGCTCGCGCTGGCTGTTCCTGTCGGGCGGAGACCGCGTGCGGCTGTCCGCCGACGGACTGTCGCGCGTGGGTGAGCCAGAACATGTCTACGACCCGTGGCGTTATCCGCAGGACTGGGTGGTGGAAGGCTTTTCGCCCGAGGGCCCGAAAGTGATGCGGCGGGGGCAGTATTTCTATCTCGTCACTGCGGTTGGCGGCACCGCCGGACCGCCGACCGGCCACATGGTCATCGCGGCGCGATCGAAATCGATTCACGGGCCGTGGGAACATCACCCGCGCAATCCGCTGGTGCGCACTGTCAGCAACGACGAAAAATGGTGGTCGCGTGGGCACGCAACCTTGGTCGAAGCGCCGGACGGGAGCTGGTGGAGCGTCTATCACGGCTTCGAAAACGGGTTGTGGACGCTTGGACGCCAGACCTTGCTCGATCCCGTCGAGTGGACCGCCGACGGCTGGTTCCGGATGACTGGCGGCGACCTGTCCCGACCGATCAGGAAGCCGCGCGGCGGTCGGGCGGGCCCGCACGGGCAGCCCCTCTCCGACAGTTTCTCGACGCTCGCGCTCGGCAGCAAATGGAATTTCTTCAAGCCCGCGCCAGACGAGAAAAGCCGGGCACGGGTTGCGGACAACAGCGTGTTCCTCAAGGCGCGCGGCAAGGCGCCGAGCGACAGTTCTCCATTGCTGCTGATCGCGGGGGACCCGGCCTATCGTTTCGAATGCGACATCGAGATTGAGCCGGGCGGAACGGCCGGACTGATCCTTTTCTACGACGATAAATTGTACGCTGGGCTCGGCTTCGATGAGACGCGCTTCGTTACGCACCAATATGGGATTGAGCGGGGACGCCCGGCGAATCCGCACGGGCGCAGGATGCGCATCCGCGTAACCAATGACCGTCACATCGTAACCTATGACACCAGCGGAGACGGTGGACGGACCTGGAAGCGCTTCGATCGCGGGATGGAGGTCTCGGGTTATCACCACAATGTGCGCGGAGGCTTCCTGATGCTCCGTCCGGGGCTCTATTCGGCAGGCGCTGGCGAAGCGCGCTTTCGCAACTTCAGCTTTAGGGCGCTGTGATGGATGTTCGTATCGGACTATTGCAACTGGTCGCCGTGCTCGCACTTGGGTTCGGTTTCGCTTCGCCGGCGGAAGCTCAGACGCGCCCCGAAATCGAACAGGCGATGAAGCGTGCGACACACTTCATGGTCGACAAAGTTGCCAATCGCGGCGGCTATGTGTGGTCCTGCCTCCCCGACAAGTCCCGCTGTTGGGGCGAGATCGAGGCCTATCCCACCATGATCTGGGTCCAGCCGCCGGGTACGGCGACGATGGGTCATTTGTTTCTCGACGCTTTTCACGCAACCGGCGACCAATATTATTATCAGGCGGCGGCCAAGGCCGCGCAGGCGCTTGTCGTAGGGCAGCATCGCAGCGGCGGCTGGAATTACTTCATCGACTTTGCCGGGCCACGGTCCGCGCAGAAATGGTATGCGACGGTCGGCCGCAACGCCTGGCGCATGGAGGAATTCCAGGACTATTCCGACAATGCCACGTTCGACGATGCGGGCACGTCGGAATCGATGCAATTGCTGCTGCGCATCTATCTCGAAAAGCGCGACCGCCGGTTCAGGCCGGCGTTGGACAAGGCGATCAACTTCGTCCTCAAAAGCCAATATGCGAACGGCGGCTGGCCCCAGCGCTGGCCGCGCGATCCGCGCGCTCCGGACTATCAAACCTACATCACGTTCAATGACGATGTCGCGGCGGAGAACATCAAATTCCTGCTGATGGTGCATCAGACGCTCGGCGATCCGCGCGCGATCCCTGCGATCCGCCGGGCAATGAATGTCTTCGTGGTGACCCAGCAACCGGCTCCGCAAGCGGGGTGGGGACTGCAGCATACGCTCGACCTCAAGCCGGCCGGCGCGCGGACCTACGAGCCACGAGCCCTCTCAACGCATACGACTGCCGCCAACCTCCAGCAGCTCATGAGTTTCTATCGCTGGACCGGGGATCGGAAGTTTATCGCGCGGATTCCCGAGGCGCTCGCATGGCTGGAGAGCGTGCGGCTACCCAAAGGGCAGGAGCGCAACGGCCGAAACATGCCCACCTTTATCGAGATCGGGAGCAATCGACCGCTGTATGTGCATCGCCGCGGGTTCAATATCGTCAACGGCGCCTATTACGTGGACTACAGCCCGGAAAAGACCATTGGGCATTATAACGCCTTCCGCAGCGTCAATGTTGAGCGGCTGTGGGCGGACTATCGCAAGCTTGCGGCGAGCACGGGGGCCGAGGTGATGCGCGATTCGCCTTTGGTCTCGACACACCGTGTCCCTCTGCCGCGTTACTTCGTGACGAACCTGGACGCAGGATCGGACCTCAATGCGGGTGGCTCGGTCAAAAATGCCGACCGCATCATCGCCGATCTCAATGCACAGGGCTGGTGGCCGACGCCCCTGCTGGCGACGAGCAATCCGTACATCGGACCCGGATCGAAAATCGTCCCGCCGGGCGACTTCAGTACGACCCATGTTGGCGACGCCAGCGACACCTCGCCCTACACCACGGACAAACCGCGCACGGGCATTTCGACGGCCGCTTTTCTCGCCAATATGAGCGCGCTCATTCGGGCGCTTCAGGCGCACAGGGGCGGGGAGCGCGGCTAGCGCCGCAACGCTTTGCTCCAAACGGCGTGTTGCTTTATTGCCTGCTGCGGGCCGGTTCCGTACCAGGCGTAACCGTTGCGGCGCTCAGGGATGAGGTCGGTAACATCGTCGTGAATGGTCTTGTCACGATCGCCGAAGATCGGCCGCATCGTCTTCAGGTCATAGAAGCGCGACCACAAAGTTGCTCCTGGCTTTGCGATGAGCCTGCGCGGCTGGGTATCCGTCTTCACCGCCCATTCGACATCGTGCAGCGCGACCGATTGAAGCCAGGCGACGCCGTCGTGAACCGCGGCCGAGACGGGGGGAGCGGGATCGGGGAGACGCATCAGCAATTTCAGGAGATTGGCGCTTTCGCTGCTGGACAGTGAAGCAGGCTCGAAGTTGCGCGCACCCACGGGCGCCAGTGTCAGTGGATCGTGCTGTTGCCCCCAACCTGTCCGCTTGCCTTCCACGCGGACTTGCGAAGCCAGGATGAAGGCTATTCCCTTGTCGACGGCCCTCCTTGCCTCGCTGGCAAGTCCCGCAGGGATAAAGGCGTAATCGCCCTTGCGCGCCGCGACATCCATCAGCACGCCGATTGCGTCGGCCATGACATCGTCATTGTAGGTCACCGCATCATGGTAGCCACCCTGCAGCGGATAGATTTGTGGCCACCCCCCGTTCGGATATTGCGCACCGAGGAGGTAGCGGGCACCCTTCAGGAAGGCGGTGCGATAGGCAGCCCCTGGGCTTCCCTGCGCCGCGTTTTGAGCCCGTGCGAGAAATCGCATCTCGGTTGTCGTCGCGTCATTGTCGAATGTTCCAACATAGACCCAGCGCGAGTCATCGCTGATGATGTCCGGCAAGGCCTCGGCGGATAAATGCTCCACGATGACATAGCTTTCGCCAGATAGCCGCGGACGCGCCGTCCGATCCTGGTTCTTGCCCCAACCGCCGGCCGGCGTCTGGTAGCTCACGATATTGTCGGCAATCCTGCGTGCTTCGCTCGTGCCATAATATTCGGCCGGCTTGTCGAGCGGCATGGAATTGGCGCTTCCATGCGGGGGCGGCATCGGCATCGGGCCGGCCACGCGCGCCCGCTCGGCGGCAAGGGCTGTCCTGTCCCTTGCGCGCAGAACCCGCGACCGCTCTAGGTAGGCGATCCATTGCGAGCGCTGGGCGTACGGAAGCAAAGAGATACGCGCCGCCGACAGCGGCTGCGCCGACACCATCTGGCCGATGACCTTCGGGACAGCGTGCGCCGGCAGGGAGAGCAAGATTGCAAGCAGAGCACAACGAACGATACGCATTACAGATTCCTTGACTTGGACGAATTTTCGGCCGGCCACCGAACTGGGCTGGATCAGGCTCCTGCGGGACTGGGGTCGAGAGGAGGCGACTTGCGCATTGGCTGCAGCCGGGTGCGCGCGAGGCTGCGCCACAGCCATTCGAACGGCCCGTATTGGTAACGATCAAGCCATGGTTTCGACCAGGCGACCATCAACGCCCACATGCCCAGCATGACTAGGAACAGCTCGGCGCGCTCGAGCATGCCCGTCAGCCCCAGGCCGTAGCCGTAAAAGATCGTCGTCATGATGATCGAAGTCATAAGATAGTTGGTGAAGGCCATGCGCCCGACGGCGGCGATGCGGTCCAGCAACCACGACGGGCCGCCCGACTTGACCCACGCCATTACGAGTGCCGCGTAACCGATGGCCATGGCGAAATCGAAAGGCATCGACCACAGGATCTGCGACGTGAGCACGGCGTAGCCGTTCATCCCGACGCGAAGCTGCCACACAGCGAGGATGACGTTGGCGACAAGTCCGGTGCCGATCCCGACAATTGCCCAGCGCCTGTAGCGCCCAATGGCCCACTCGCCGGTCAGCATGCGCTGCTTGAACAACGCCATGCCGATCAACATCAGCGATACCGTCTCCGCGCCTTCATATTGCAGCATCTCGAACCGGTCGAAGGTGTGTTCAATCACACGCGAGTGGAAAAGCTCGGAATAGCCGGATCGATGCAAGGCCAGGTCGGCGGCGGTCTGCGGCGAATTGGGGCCATTGGAGAGGTTCAGGTCGTTGAATGCCGCGAGCAGGTCCGCCGACGGGTGTGCCATCAATCCATATCCGGCCAGGCCGGGCGGGATCGTGAACAGCGCGGCGGGAATCAGGGCCGCCAGGAAAAAGACGCCGGCCCAGATCCACAAGGCGCGTGGCGAAAGCTTGTGGAACAGGAAAAGTAGCAGCCCGCAGGAAGCGTAGAGCACCAGAATGTCGCTGCGCCAGACAAGGGCATAATGGGCGTAGCCGAGGATCAGCAGTGCGATCATCCGGGAATAATGAACCCGGGCCGGGCTTTCCGCCTTGGCCATTGCTCGCTGGATCACCAGCAGTGTCGACGCGCCGAACATGATCGAGAACAGGCCGCGCATCTTGTCGGCGGCAAACACCGTATCGAACCACCATACGGCCAGGTTCAGCCCATCGGCCCCGCCGATTGCCGCAGCGTTCCAATAGCCGGGCCGACCGAGGCCCCAATTATTGATGTTCATGACGAGGATGCCCATCACCGCAACGCCGCGCAGGACATCCAGGCAGTTCAGCCGCTGCAAGTTCGCCGGTTCCGTCGCCATAACACACCCCCCGGGATATTGCTCACCGGTTGAATTAGCAGATCGACACAACTCGGGGAACGGCCCCCAAAGAACACTCTTGCAGCGCCGTTGGGATGGTTTTGGGCTATCCATCGCGCGGGGACGTTCTGTGTCCGTTGCTTGGATTGGGAGCAAAGTCCCACTATTGCGGGGCATGCCGAAATCACTCGCCAAGGGCAGGGGTCAGCAACCGCCGATTTCCGGAGACGATATGTCGTCGTCCGAAGCACCGCTGCGGTTCCGGGTCGCCAGCTTTTACCAGTTCACCCGCTTCGACGATTGCGCAGACATCCAGCGGATGCTGAAACAGGGGTGCTCGCGGGGCGGGGTCAGGGGCACGCTGATCCTGGCCAATGAAGGGATTAACGGCACTATCGCGGGGAGTTCTGAAGCGGTCGAGGATGTGGTCCGGCTCATCCGCTCACAGCCTGGTTGCGCGAACCTGGTGGTCAAGGACAGCAGCGCAAACGCGATGCCGTTCCACCGCATGAAGGTGCGTATCAAACCGGAGATCGTGACCATGGGCGAGCCCGCCGTCAGCCCGCTGCACGGAGCGGGCGAATATGTCCCAGCGGACCAATGGAACGCGCTCATTGCGGATCCGGATACGATCGTGATTGATACGCGCAACCACTATGAAGTGGAGGTGGGCACGTTCAAGAATGCGATCGATCCACGGACCAAAAGTTTCCGTGACTTTCCAGCCTGGTTCAGAGAGCAGCGCGCGTCCCTGACCGGCGGCAAGTCACCGAAAGTCGCGATGTTTTGCACAGGCGGGATACGCTGCGAAAAAGCCACCGCGCTGCTGAAGGCGGAGGGCATTGAGCATGTGTACCACCTCCAGGGCGGAATTTTGAAATATCTGGAGGAGGTCCCCAAGGACGAAAGCATGTGGGAAGGCGAGTGCTTCGTCTTCGACCAGCGGGTCTGCCTAGTCCACGGTCTTGAGGCGGGTAGCTTCGCAATCTGCCACGCTTGCCGGATGCCGATGACGGAAGCGGACAAGGCCAGTCCGCAGTACGAAGAGGGAGTGAGTTGCCCGGCCTGCTACCAGGTGCGCAATTCCAAACAGCGTGAGCGATACGCGGAGCGACACCGGCAGACGAAGCTCGCCGAACAACGGGGCGGCCAGCATATCGGCCCGCGTCAAGGCGGTGGGTGATCTTACGACCCACCGCAGCTGCCACCAGTGCCTCTACGCAATCCGGGCGCGGGCTGTCGGTCAACCGAACGGCATTTTCAGGAAGGCTTGAATGGCGAGTCATTGCCGGGATCAGCGGACCGCACGATCTATTTAGTTCGTTGGCGACGATTCTGATATCATCCACGGAACTTTTCCGTAGGATCGCCTGAGCCTTCCAGTTTCATCAGGAACCCGCATGACGGAGTTCGCACCGCTGCATCCAGGCCCCGACTCGCGGTCGTGCCCCGATCCGGTGCAGGCAGACGAGATCGCCCCGAGCCTGCCTCCGACAGAAAGCTCGATGGCGGCACAAGTTGGAGTCACGTCGGTTGGCTCGCTAGCGTTGGCGGCTTGTGGTGGAGGGGGCGGATCGCCGACACAGTCGCCGCCAACTGCTCCCCCGGTCGTGGCGCCGCAGGGCATAACCCCGACCCAGGCATCGCGCTTCCTGTCGCAAGCAGCGATTGGCTATAGCAAGGCCGACGTCCTCAATCTGTCGGACAGCGGCATCAACCGCTGGCTCGATGGCCAGTTCACAGTGCTCCGCACCCAGAAATTCTGGGATTTCCTGGTCGCCAACGGTTATGATGCGGCGACCAACATAAATACCGTCAACGGCTTCGACCCGATGGTCTGGTCGCAGCTGATGGGAAGCGGTGACCTCCTGCGTCAGCGCGTTGGATTTGCGCTCCTCGACCAATGGGTCGTCGCGGTCGACGGGTTTGGCGGGTCGTGGCGCCCGTTTGCGATGGCGGCCTATCTCGATGTGCTGTGGGACAATGCGTTCGGAAATTACCGCGATTTGATGGAGGGCGTCTCCACCAATGCCGCCATGGGCCTATATTTGACCTTCCTTGGCAACACCAAGAGCAACCCAGCGACCGGTTCGATCCCCGACGAGAATTATGCGCGTGAGCTGATGCAATTGTTCACGATCGGACTGGTGATGCTCAACATGGATGGCACGCCCGTCATGTCAGGCGGCGTGCCGGTGCCAAGCTACAGCCAAGCCGACGTGTCGCAGGCGGCCCGGGTGTGGACCGGCTATACCCACGCGACCAGCGACAACAGCACGCCGGCCCGCATGCGCCAGCCGATGGCGGTCGTCGAGTCAAGGCACGAGACCGGGGCGACGACCTTCCTGGGCATCGCCATTCCCGCGGGAGCCGACACCGCGACCGCGCGCAAGCAGGCACTCGACGGGCTATTCGCGCACCAGAATGTGCCGCCGTTCGTCAGCCGTCAGTTGATCCAACATCTCGTTACCAGCAACCCTTCACCTGGCTATGTCGGGCGCGTGGCGGCGGTGTTCGCCAATAATGGCGGCGGCGTGCGGGGCGATATGAAGGCTGTCATTCGCGCGATCCTGACGGATACCGAGGCGCGCGACGACAGCCAGGCGAATAGCACCACCTTCGGCAAGGTGCGCGAGCCGGTGGTGCGGCTGGTGCAATGGGCCAAAGCGTTCGAAGTCACTTCGCCGACCCAAGCCTGGCCGTTCGGCAACACGACCTCAACCGCCAATCGACTGGGCCAGAGTCCCGGCCGTGCGCCGAGTGTGTTCAACTGGTTCCGCCCGGGCTACGCGCCGGCGGGCCTGGCGAGCAGCGACATGGTCGGGCCTGAATTCCAGATCATCAACGAGCCTTCGGTCGTCGCCTACGTCAATTACATGCAGGGGGTGATCGCCAATGGCGCGGGCGAGGCCAAGCCCAATTATGCCGCGCTGATCGAGATTGCGCCGGACAGTCAGAAGCTGCTCGACGAATTGAACCTGGTGCTCGCGGCCAATCAGATCGGCGCGGGCACCATCGCGCAGATGAAAACCGCCCTCGACACGATCGCGGCGACCACCGCGGCCGGGGCCAGCAGCCGGATCTACGCCGCCATCTTGCTGGTGATGGCGTCGCCCGAATATCTCGTGCTGCGGTGAGGAGGATGACGTTGGATGTATCCCGCCGCGCGTTTATCAAACGCGCTTCCGCCGTGTCGCTGGCCGGAGCCGCGACTCCGTTCGTGCTTAACCTCGCGTCGATCGGTGAGGCGGCCGCGGCAACGGCTACGGACTACAAGGCACTCGTTTGCGTATTCCTTTATGGCGGCAACGATTACGCCAATACGCTCGTGCCTTACGACAATGGCCAATATGCGACCTATGCGGCGCAGCGCGGTGCGCTCGCTTATCCGCAATCGGCGCTGGCCGGGACAGTGCTAGCCCCATCGACCCCGCTGCCCGGCGGCGCGCAATATGCTTTGGCTCCCGAACTCGGCAAGCTGCTGCCAATATTCAACGCTGGCAAGATGGCGGTAATGCTCAATGTCGGAGCGCTGGTCCAGCCGACGACCAAGGCCCAATATCAAGCCAATAGCGTCCGGCTTCCGCCCAAGCTCCTTTCCCACAACGACCAGCAAAGCTTTTGGCAGGCATCGTCCCCCGAAGGCGCGGCCTCGGGCTGGGGGGGGCGGATCGGCGATCTGCTCCAGTCGGGTAATGGCACGGCGAGCCTGACCTGCATCAATCCAAGCGGCAATGCAGTGTTCCTGACCGGGCGCTCGGCGTTTCAATATTCCGTGACGCCGAGCGGGCCGATCGCACTTAATGCGCGCAACAGCCTGCAGGGCTCGACGGCCGCCGGCACCCTGCTCCAGTCGCTGATTGGCGGCGGCGGCCCGCATCAGTTCCAGAATCTGCTCGGCTTGACCGGAACGCGCGCATTGATTCTCTACAACCAGGTGGCGCAGGCGCTTAGCCAGGCACCGGCGACGAGCACCGCCTTCGCGGCAGCGGCTGATCCGCAAAGCAGCCTCGGCGCGCAACTGCAGATGGTTGCAAAGCTGATGTCGGTGAGCAGCCAGCTCGGTGCCAAGCGGCAGGTGTTCTTTGTATCGGCCGGCCGTTTCGACACGCATTCCGGGCTGGCGACGCTTCACCCGACGTTGCTGACCAATCTCGCCGACGCGCTGCGCAGCTTCTACGACACGACGGTGGAGCTCGGTATCTCCTCGCAGGTGACGACCTTTACGGCTTCCGATTTCGGCCGCGCGCTGACCGCCAACCTTGACGGCAGCGACCATGGCTGGGGAAGCATGCATTTCGCGCTCGGTGGCGCAGTCAACGGCCGGCGCTATTTCGGGATCAACCCGGTGCTGGCCAACGGCGGCCCCGACGACATTGGCCAAGGGCGACTGGTCCCGACCATGGCGGTCGACCAATATGCCGCGACGCTAGCGAGCTGGTTTGGCGTAGCTGCTTCGGACTTGCCAACTGTCGTTCCGAACATCGGGAATTATTCAGGTAGCCCGCTAGGAACCAACATCGGGTTTGTCTGATGCGGAATACATCTCCCAAGCTGGCCAGCGGTCGATAAAGCAGCTCACCCAACAAGCGAATTGGCTGGTCCACTGGCGCGCAACGAACAATGGGCGCAGTTCAGTAATCCGAACGTGTTTCGCGCGGGAAGGCAGCAAATTCTTCTGCAAGCGCGCGGCGTGCCCAAGGGGTCGTCACCACCGTGTAAAGAGCGCTAAATCATAGAAAAATGGTGGACGCACTTGGGCTCGAACCTCGGACCCGCTGATTAAGAGCGCCGTCGGGGAGTTCTGCTTTTGGCCGCCAGCGGATCAGCCGCTTCTGAGTGAGGCGTCGCCAAAGCTGCGGTTCATGCTGTCAGCGGGCTGACTTCGTGTTCGACGCATTGCAGACATTGCCGGGCTCGCCCATCTAAGGCCATGGCAGACGATTGTTGCGCTTCGAACGGCCAGGAACTTGGCCGGACATCATCATCGGTAGCGCGATGGCAGTGATCGTTCTGCGGTCGGCTGTTCGCGTCCTCATAAGCGCGGCGCCGCAGCTTCGAACTCGGCGCACCTAGCAGCAACCAGCTAGCGGATATTAGGCCGGCGCGGCGCGGCCTGCGGTGATCTCTGGTTGGACCGATGTAGTCGACGCGACAAGCCGGTCCACCCCAATCAGCTTGTAGATGGCTGGAAGAACGAAGAGCGACAGCAGTGGCGCGGTGATCATTCCGCCAATCATTGGGGCGGCAAGGCGCTGCATCACTTCATGACCGGTGCCCCCGCCGACCAGCAATGGGAACAGACCGGCGAGGATCACCGCGACCGTCATCGCCTTTGGCCGGACGCGCAGCACCGCGCCTTCGATGAGCGCTTCGTCCAGATCTGC
>JBDSZD010000347.1:0-3149 GCA_039925325.1 Sphingomicrobium sp. | reverse complement strand
GAGCCGCGCGGACCCAAGATCCGCGCGGCTCTTTTTTCGCTTGTCGCCGCTGCGAAAGGTCGCTCCAATGCAGGCCCAGCAAGGAGCCACCCGAATGCGCCGATTCTCATCCGTTTTTCTAGCGCTGGCGGGAGCGTCCCTGATCGTCGGAAGCACCGCCGCGCTTGCCGCCGCCAATGCATCGAGCGTGATCGCCGCCCGCAAGGACAGCATGAAAAAGGTCGGCGCCGCCTTCAAGCTGGTAATGGGCCAGACCAAAGCAGGGTCGCTGGATGCCAACGGCATAGCTGCAGTTCAGGAGCTCAAGACCCTATCCGCGCAGGTCGATGGCTGGTTCCCGCCCAAGACCGGACCGGATGTCGATAGCGCAACGCGCGCCAAGGCCGAGATATGGGTCAACCGCGCCGACTTTTCCACGAAAGCCAAGGCGTTTGCTTCCGCCGCGGGTGAATTGCAGATTGCCGCGGCGTCCGGCGGCAACGTGCAAGCGGCCGCGATGAAGGTCGCAGGCACGTGCAAGGCCTGCCATGAGTCCTATCGCGAGGCTTATTGAGTCCCTGCCTTTGAAACCATCTGCTCCCCATGCTAGCGGCGCGGCCAAGCACAGGAGTTTGCCTTGGCCGAGTTTCGCCTTCCCAAGAACAGCCGCATCACCAAGGGCCGCGCGCATCCCGGCGAAAGCGGCAAGCGTCTGAAGACGTTCAAGGTCTATCGCTACGACCCCGACAGCGGCGCCAATCCGCGCTTCGATCATTACACGATCGATCTCGACAAGACCGGGCCGATGGTCCTCGACGCGCTGATCCGGATCAAGAATGAGATCGATCCGACGCTGACCTTCCGCCGCTCGTGCCGCGAAGGGATTTGCGGCTCCTGCTCGATGAACATGGACGGGCGCAACGGGCTCGCCTGCACCACCGCCATCGCTGACATCAAGGGCGAGGTGCAGATCACGCCATTGCCGCACATGGAGGTGGTCAAGGATCTCGTCCCCGATTTGACCCACGCTTATGCGCAATATGCATCGATCCAGCCGTGGCTGAAGACGGCGACGCCGCAGCCTTCGGGCAAGGAACGGCTGCAATCGCCCGCCGATCGCGCCAAGATCGACGGCCTCTACGAGTGCATCCTGTGCTTCTGCTGCTCGACCTCTTGCCCGAGTTATTGGTGGAACAGCGACCGCTTCCTCGGCCCTGCGGTGCTCCTCCAGGCCTATCGCTGGATCATCGACAGCCGCGACGAAATGACCGGCGAGCGGCTCGACCAGCTCGAGGATCCGTACCGCCTCTACCGCTGCCACACGATCATGAATTGCGCGAACGTGTGCCCGAAGGGCCTCAATCCCGCCCAGGCGATCGCCGAAACCAAGAAATTGATCGCCGAACGCGCTGCGTGAGCAGCGTTCGCACTGCCTACGACGCACTCGTTACCGCCGGCGAACTGAAACCCGACGAAGCGCAGTCCGCAGCCGCAACGGCGCTCGATCGACTGAGCGGCGCGCTTAGGCCATCGAATTTTGTCTCCCGATTATTCAGCAATTCCCCGGACGGTCCAACCGGCGTGTATCTTTGGGGCGGGGTCGGTCGCGGCAAGTCGATGTTGATGGATTTGGCGTTCGATCATCTCAATGCATCGCCCAAACGCCGAGTGCATTTTCATGCGTTCATGCTCGAAGTGCATGAGCGGCTTCATATTGCGCGAGCGAACGAGGACGGCGACCCGATCCACGAAGTTGCCGAGCAGATCGCGAACGAGGCGAAGCTGCTCGCGTTCGACGAGATGGTGGTCAACAATCCGCCCGACGCGATGATCCTGTCGCGGCTGTTCGAGCAATTGATGGAGCGCGGTGTGATCGTCGTCGCCACGTCGAACCGTCCGCCGCACGATCTCTACAAGGATGGACTCAATCGCGAGCTGTTCCTGCCGTTCATCGATCTGATCGAGCGCCGCTGGAACGTGGTCGAAATCAACGGGCCGACCGATTACCGGCTGGATCGTCTCAGCGGAATAACGGTGTGGCATGTGCCGAACGGGCCGGAAGCGACGGCGAAGCTGAGCGAGGCGTTTTTCAAGCTGACCGATTATGACGTTGCCGACCGCGCCAAGGTGCCGTCCGAAGAGCTGGGCGTGGGCGGCGGGCGAACTCTGCACGTGCCCAAGAGCCTCAAGGGCGTGGCGGTCTTCTCGTTCAAGCGGCTGTGTGGCGAAGCCCGCGGCGCGGCCGATTACCTTGCCATTGCACAACGTTTTCACACAATAATAATTGTCGGCATCCCGATATTGTCGCGCGAACAACGTAACGAGGCCGCGCGGTTCGTGACGCTGATCGACGCATTGTACGAGCATCGCGTGAAACTGCTCGCGGCCGCGGATGCAGAGCCTTCGGGCCTGTATCCCGAGGGTGACGGCGCTTTCGAATTCCAGCGCACAATCAGCCGCCTCGAAGAAATGCGCAGCGCCGATTATCTGGCCGAGGGGCATGGGGCGATCTAAGTTTCCGGTACGCCGGGTTGATTGGCCGCCAGTGTCCGCAGTCGGTGGAAACAGGACATTGGATGACGTAGCAATCGCTGCCGTTGGAGCTTCGTTGAACTGCCATGTCATTCGAGAATGATGAACAGCTTGCCGCGCGGGCAATCGAAGATCGAGCCTATGACCAGGCGGTGCGGTTGCTACGCCCCTTGGCGGAACGCAACTCTGAATATGCGCTCCTGACTCTTGGATGGATTTATGAGACGGGCGCAACTGGCGTCCCTGACAAGGATGTCGCCCGGTCCTTTTATGAGCATGCCGTTACCCAAGGAAGCGCAACCGCTTGTCTCTATCTAGGCTGGCTCCTGCTTACATGCGGAGATGAAACGGAAGCTAAAGCGGCGTTCGAATGCGGCTTTCAGCGAGGCAATCATGAGTGCAAATCTGAGCTGCAGCGGTTGGCTGATTACGCCGACGAAAAAACGGTCGCGAACCTTCTTGAACAAGAGAGTTTTAAAGAGGCATTGCGTTTGTTGAGGCCGCTGGCGGAGCGCAACTCCGAATATGCGCTCCTTTGTCTCGGGCACATTTTTGAAACCGGGCTGACAGGGGTACCCGACATGGATACGGCGCGCTCCTGTTATCAACGTGCGGCAGCGCAAGGGCGCGGCCCGGCA
>JBDSZD010000346.1:0-2642 GCA_039925325.1 Sphingomicrobium sp. | reverse complement strand
CTGATCAGCAGGCCAAGCCACAATGCGCGCAGCAACGGCAGTCCGAACAGGCGCGCGACCCCGGCGATCACCGCCGTCTTCACCGCGATGACGGCGAGCGCCAGTCCGACCACCCGCAACGGCTCGGATATGATCGCATTGAGGTCGAGCAACATGCCGACCGAAAGAAAGAACATGCCGAGCAGGATCGAACGGAAGGGCTCGACGTCGCTTTCCAGTTCGTGGCGGTACGGCGATTCGGCGAGCACCACGCCGGCGATGAACGCGCCCAGGGCGACGGAAAGGTGCAGTTCGTGCATCAGCGCCGAGCTCGCGATCACCGCAAACAGCCCCGCGACGACGAACAATTCGCGCTCGCCGAGCCTGCCGACGAGCCGGAACAAAGGGTTGAGAATCAGCCGCCCCGCCACCACCAGCCCGACGATCGCGCCCGCGGTGTACACGGCCAGCAGCCAGCCCGGAGGCGTGCCCGGAACGGGCGGCGCTCGCGACATTGCGGCGATGATCGTGATCAGCGGAACGATCGACAAATCCTGGAACAGCAGCACGGAAAAAGCGCGCTCGCCCTCACGGTCGTTGAGCTGCCCGGACGAGCGCAGCATCGGCAGCACCTGCGCGGTCGAGGACAGCGCCAGCGGCAGCCCGAGCGCAAGGCTCGCCTCCCAGCTGAAGCTTAGCAGGCCCCGGATCAGCAGGGTCAGCGCCAGGCCGCACAGCACGACCTGCGCCAGCCCCAGCCCGAAAATGTCTTTGCGCAAACGCCACAACCGGCTCGGGTGCAATTCAAGGCCGACGAGGAAGAGCAGGAAGGCGATCCCGATTTCCGACACGCGCATGATCGCTTCGGCTTCGCCGACCAGATCGAGCGCATAAGGTCCGATGAGCGCGCCGCCGACGATGTAGCCAAGCGTCGCGCCGAGGCCGAGCTTGCGGAACAAGGTGACGAACAGCAGCGCCGCGCCGAGCATCACCGCCCCGCTCAGCAGGACATTGCTGGTCTGGGCGGCTTGCTCGGCCGCGTTCATGGCCGCGCCTCATCCATCGCAGCGAGCAACGCGCGGAACGGCAGCAGGATGGCGGGATGGCGGCTCTTGCGCGAACGCGCTGGAGCGAGGGTCGCGAGGCCCGGCCAGGCACCCGGATCATCGCGGCTGCCGTCCAGCCAAGCCGACAGCGCCGCGAGTGCTTCCGCGACCTCTTGGCGGGCCCTGCCCGCAGCGCCCTTGGCCATCAGCGCCGTTGAGGCCTGCCCGAACGCACACGCTTGCACGGTGAGAGCCAAGGCCTTCACACCTTCATTATCGTCCAGCTGAACAGCGACAGAGACAAGGCTTCCACAAGTCGGTGACCGCAACTCCGCGCGACCATCTTCGCGTTCTAGGGGGCTGTAGCTGGGCAGTTCCGCGGCCAGCCGCAGAATCTCAAGCGTGTAGAGCGGCGCGTTCATTTCCAAACCACTATAGCCGTTCGTCCTGAGTAGGAACTGAGCGAAGCCGAAGGCCCGTATCGAAGGACATCACCCTGCCCTTCGATACGCCGGTTCGGCAAGCTCACCGGCTACTCAGGACGAACGGATGTTGGGTCATGCCCTCCGCCATGTGGTGCCTTGCGGCCCATCCTCAAGGAGGATGCCCTCGGCTTTTAATTCGTCGCGGATGCGGTCGGCGGCGGCAAAGTCGCGATTGGCCTTGGCCTCGGCACGCTCGGCGATCTTTTGCTCGATGTAGTTCTCCGCACGAATGACGCCTTGGTGTACTGTCATCGAAAGGCCAACTAGCGCAACGGTGACGTGAGGATTGCGGCCTTTTAGCCAATCCTCTCCTGTCTGGCTGAGCAGTCCCAATAGAGCGCCACTTGACTTGATCGTCGCCGGATCATCGATCGCCATCAGCCGCGTTAGTGCCAGCGGCGTGTTCAGATCGTCGCGCAAGGCCTCAATCACGCCATCATCGACGTCACCCGGTTCGACGTCGCCAACCTTTCGGTACAGTCCGTCGAGCGTCGCCTTGGCTTGAGCGACGAGGCTTTCAGTCCACGGCAACGGCTGTCGATAATGGCTCGACAACAACGCCAGCCGCAACGTTTCGCCCTGATGACGTTGAAGCAATTCCTCGGGCGTAATCACATTGCCCAAGCTCTTCGACATCTTCTCCGCGCCCATGTCGACGAAGCCGTTGTGGACCCAATATCGGGCGAGCGGCGCTCCGCCATGGGCGCAGCGGCTCTGCGCAATCTCATTCTCGTGGTGGGGGAAAATGAGGTCCAGCCCACCGCCGTGGATGTCGATGGTCTCGCCGAGATGCGCGCGGATCATTGCCGAGCATTCGATGTGCCAGCCGGGACGGCCCCGGCCCCACGGCGAGTCCCAGCCGAGCATCCCCTCGGCGCTCGGCTTCCACAGCACGAAATCGGCGGGATCGCGCTTGTAGGGCGCGACCTCGACGCGGGCCCCGGCCAGCATCGCGTCGCGGTCGCGGCGGCTGAGCGCACCATAATCGGGGTCCGACGGGACGTGGAACAGCACATGCCCTTGCCCGACATAGGCATTGCCGAGCGCAATCAGCCGTTCGATCATCGCCACCATCGGGGCAATCTCCGCGGTGGCGTGCGGCGCCGTCGTCGGTGGAGCAACCCCAAGCGCG
>JBDSZD010000345.1:0-2979 GCA_039925325.1 Sphingomicrobium sp. | reverse complement strand
ATTAGCCGCCACAGATAACCGGTCGCCAGCACAATCAGGATGGCGTTGGACGCGGGCCCGATAAACGCGGCGACGTCGGACACATTCTGTTGCAGCTGGTATCCGGCGCCGGCGAGTAGTGCAGTCCAGCCCGCAGTGCCGACGGTGGACGCCAGGAAGAAGCTCTTGAACCGCATGCGAAGCAGCCCGGCCGGAACCGACACCAATGACCGGATCGTCGGCATCATTCGGCCGATCAAGACGAAGAACGTCCCGAACCTGGCGAACCAGCGCTCGGCGCGTTCGATGTCGGTCCAATTCATGGTCAGCCAGCGGCCATAGCGCGCAACCAGCGGGCGCAACCGCCCAATTCCGAGCGCGCGGGCAGCCAAGTACCAGAAAATATTGCCGAGCATTGCTCCGGCGGTTCCCGATGCGATCACCCAGCCGAGGTCAAGCTTGCCCTGACCGGCGGCAACACCGGCGATCGGCATGATGATCTCCGACGGGATCGGCGGAAACACCGTTTCCAGGAACATCAGGAATGCGATGCCGAGATAGCCCGATTGCTCGATCAGGCGGACGATCCAGTCGCTCACGAGGTCAGCCTTTCGCGCGGTCTGCGAGCCGGCGATCGATTGCGCTCCAGATCAACCCGGGCGTGTCGGTTCCGTTGAACCGGTCGATTGCGACGATGCCGGTTGGCGAGGTCACGTTGATTTCGGTAAGATGTCCGCCAATCACGTCGATGCCAACGAACAGCAGGCCACGGCGCTTCAGCTCCGGTCCGAGTGCCTCGCAAATCTCCACGTCGCGGTCGCTGAGTTCAACCGCTTCGGCAGTGCCGCCGGCAGCGAGATTTGAGCGGATTTCACCCTTGCCGGGCCGCCGATTGATCGCGCCCGCGACCGCACCATCGATCAGCACGATCCGCTTATCGCCGTCGGCAACAGCGGGGAGAAAGGCCTGTGCAATATAGGGTTCCGGCCACGATCGCTCGAACAATTCAGCGAGCGCGGCCAAATTCTGACCCTCCGCTCCGATGCGGAACACCGCCGCACCCGCATTGCCGTGGAGCGGCTTCAGGACGATTTCGCCATGCCGACGATGGAAGGCGCGAAGCTCGTCCCGCGACCGGGTAATCAGCGTCGGCGGCATGAAGTGCGCAAAGTCGAGTACGAAAAGCTTCTCGGGACAGTCGCGAACGGATGCGGGATCGTTCACGACCAAAGTGTCGGCGGCCACACGTTCCAGCAGATAGGTTGCGGTGATGTAGGCGATGTCGAACGGAGGGTCTTGCCGCATCAGCACCACATCGACGTCGTCGGCAAGATCGAGAGTGACCGGATCGCCGGCATTGAAATGGTCGCCGAGAACCGGCTGGACCGAGACTAAGCGGGCCAAGGCGCGAACCCGGCCGTCCGCATAGCTCAGGTCTCCGGAGAGATAATGGAAGAGCGTGTGGCCGAGCTCCTGCGCCTTGAGCATCAGCGCAAACGTCGAGTCCCCGGCGATGCCGACGCCCTCCAGCGGGTCCATCTGCACTGCGACGCGAAGACTCATGTGCGCCCGCTAGGGCAGGCGCCAGCTTTTGTCACCCGTGCCAGATGTTGGGGACATGGCGCGGTAGCCGCCCGGGGACGATGAAGATTGCGTCGATGCGGAGGTCGTCACCATCGCGCATGTATCGCGGGGCCAGACGCTCGGCGGCCACCGCGACCCTGCGCAGCCGATATTCGTCGAGCGAAAATTGCGCGGCCTCGGCGGTCGCACGAGCTTTGACCTCGACGAATGCGACTATCCGCCCGCGACGCGCTACAAGGTCGACCTCACCGCCCGCTACGCGCGCCCGCTGGGCAAGGATGCGCCAGCCATGCAGTCGCAACCACAAGGCCGCGAGCCGCTCTCCGCGCCGCCCGCGCTTTTCCGCCTGTTGTCGTCTCACTCCGATGACAGCTCAAGCGCCCGGGCATAAGCGCGCTTGCGCGGAATTCCGAGTAGCTCCGCCACCTCTGCGGCGGCTCGGGAGGGGGAGGTGCGTTCCAAAGCATCGCGCAGCGTGCGATCGAGCTCGTCGTCCGATGAGGGCTCCGGCTCCGGCGGAGGACCGACCACGATGACGATCTCACCCCTCGGCGGGGCGTCGCCATAGCGCGCCGCGAGTTCCGTCAAAGTGCCGGTGACGCATTCCTCATGAAGCTTGGTGATTTCGCGGGCGACGGCGGCTTCGCGCGGGCCTAGTCCTTCATGCAACGCGGCCAGGGTTTCACCCAGTCGCGGGCCGCTTTCATAAAATATCACGGTCGCGCGGACGCCGCGAAGCTCCGCGATGGTGTCGCCGCGTGCTTTTGCCTTCGTTGGCAGAAAGCCCGCGAACAGGAAACGGTCGGTCGGGAGCCCGGCGATGCTCAAAGCGGCGATGACGGCGGATGGTCCGGGGATCGTATATACCGAATGACCGGCCTGGCGGGCGGCGCGCACGAGCTTGTACCCCGGGTCGGAGATCAATGGTGTGCCGGCATCGCTGACGAGAGCGACGACTTCATGGGCCAGGCGCGCGAGAATGGCGTCGCGGTCCGCCTCGCTCGAATGATCATGATAGACCGCCATGCGCGCCTTGGATCCGCTGTGGGCAAGCAGCTTCGCGCTGACCCGTTTGTCTTCCGCCAAAACCAGGTCTGCATTGCGCAGTGTTTCGGCCGCGCGCGGCGACAGATCGCCGAGATTCCCGATCGGAGTCGCGACGATATAAAGTCCGGGCTTCATCCGATCATCCATCGCCGTGCAATAAGCGCTTCCAATGCAAGCGTAAAAGAGTCATTCTCCGCACATCGGTGTCCTTATTGGAGAGGGTACGATGATCATACTGACGATGGCATCGGCCATGTATCTGGCCGGATTACAAGCGGCGATCACTGGACCGCGGATCGCGTTCACAAACTGCCTCAAGAAAGCGGAGGCGAGCGCCAAGGCCGAGAAGATCGCGGCGGACGGCTATGC
>JBDSZD010000344.1:0-3123 GCA_039925325.1 Sphingomicrobium sp. | reverse complement strand
GGTTCGGTGCCCGGCGGCATTTCCGCGAGCACCAAGCCGCGCTCGAACATTGCTTCCTGCCGAGGCTGGTTTTCGGGCGGATAGAAGACATCGATGCCACCGGCGACAACCCCGATCGTCCCACTCTCCAGCGCTCCATCATGCGCGGCGGAATCCACCCCGCGCGCCAGCCCGGAGACGATCACGGTCCCTTCCCGGCCAAGATCATGCGCGAGCGTGCGCGCGAACCGGCACGCCGCTGCCGATGCGTTGCGCGCGCCGACGAGGGCTACTGCCGGGCGGTCGAGCAGCGCGAGTTGCCCCTTGGCGATGATCAAAGGGGGCGCATCGTCGAGCTGGCTGAGCAGAAACGGGTAAAGTCCCTGGCCGATGGTCAAATAACGCCCGCCGAACGCCTCGACCCGCGCGATCTCGCGCTCCGCGTCGCCTCGGCTGAACAGCCTGGGCGCCGCTCCCCCGCCCCGGCGCGCAAGCTCGGGCACGGCCTCCAGCGCCGACGCTGCGCTCCCGAAACGCGCGAGCAACTGGCGGAAGGTGACCGGGCCGATGCCGGGGGACCGCACAAGCCGGATTCGATCGATGAGGTCTGCGGTCACCCTGTTCCTTTCCCAATGCGAGGCTCGGTTCCGGCTTTTAGCCGGGCAATATTCATCCGGTGTTTCCAGACGATCAGAAGTGCAAAACCGAGCAGCATTGGGAACAGGTTGTGATTGCCGAGGACGGCGGCGGTGACCGGCGCGCTGATGGCGGCGGCGAGACCCGCGACCGACGAGATTCGGATCGTCAGCAGCAGGATAACCCAGATCGCGGCGTAGATTGCGGCGGCGACTGGAAGTAGCGGAATGAGGATGCCGAGAAAAGTCGCAACGCCCTTCCCGCCTTTGAACTTGAGCCACACCGGATAAAGGTGGCCAAGCAGCGCTCCGGCGGCGGCATAATTGTCATGCCCCGGTAGCATTGTTCGAGCGATCCAGATCGCCGCGGCACCCTTCAGGATATCGAGCAGCAAGGTCGCGGCGGCCAGCGGCTTGCTCCCGGTCCGGAGCACGTTGGTGGCGCCAATGTTCCCCGACCCGATGTCCCGCACATCGCCCTTGCCAGCGACCTGCGTCAGGATCAGCCCGAACGGGATCGATCCGAACAAATAGCCGATCGCAAGGACAAGGTACGGATCGGCGCTCATTGGTGTGGTTGGTAGGCAAAGTTGCAGCGCCGCGCAACGAACCCTCGTTCTTCCCGGCGGTTGCCGGGGAGGGACAGATTCTGGCATGTGCGCCTCACAGCCTCCCCAGCCTTTGCTGGGGAGGGGGACCGGCAGAGCCGGTGGAGGGGTTCTGATCGGTGTCCGTTACCCAAGCGCGAACCCTTCGTAGACGGGCAAGTCCCACCGAGATTAGGCTCTGGCGCGCGCTTCGGTTGCGTCCGGAAGGTTTCAAGTTTCGCCGTCAGCATCCGTTCGGGCCATTCGTGTTCGACTTCTTTTGCTCGTCGGCTGGCCTGGCGATTGAGGTGGATGGTCTAGCTCATGGCTTTCAGCAACGGGCACAGCGAGATGATCAAAGGGATCATTGGGCCGGTACGCAGGGTATAGAAACCCTCCGAATTTTAGCTGAAGATGTCCGAGTGAACCTTGAGGCGGTGGTGGTGCAGATCGTCGATCGATGCGCCGCGAGAACCCCTCCACCGCACTTCGTGCGGTCCCCCTCCCCAGCAAAGGCTGGGGAGGATGTACGTCGATGAACCCCGCGGCCCCCCTCCTGTTCTTCGATTCCGGTGTCGGCGGCCTGTCGGTGCTGGAGCCGACGCGGGCGATGCTGCCGTATGCGCCCATCGTCTATGTCGCCGACAGCGCAGGCTACCCTTACGGCAATTGCAGCGAGGACGAGATCGCCGCGCGCGTTCCCGCCTTGCTCGGCCGGCTGGTGGAGCGTTTTCGTCCGCGGCTGGCCGTCATCGCCTGCAACACCGCGTCGACGATCGCGCTCGACCAAGTCCGCTCCGCGCTCGACCTGCCGGTGGTCGGCACGGTTCCAGCGATCAAGCCGGCGGCTGAGCTGTCGAGGAGCCGGGTGATCGGCGTGCTCGGCACTGACGCCACCGTGCGTCAACCCTATGTCGACGACCTCGCGGGCCGCTTCGCCGCGGATTGCACAATCCTCCGTCACGGTTCTGCGGAACTCGTGCATCTGGCCGAGGCCAAGCTTGCCGGCGAAACCATCGCACCCGACGCGATCCGCGCCGCGCTCCGCCCGATGTTCGACGATCCCGACGCAACCCGCATGGACGTCCTCGTCCTCGCCTGCACTCACTTCCCGCTGTTGGAGGCCGAACTTCGCCAAGCGCTGCCCGGCGTGGATATGGTCCACGGCGGCTCGGGCATCGCGCGACGGATCGCATTCCTGACCCGCGATCAGCCGTGGCCGCAGCGGCCGACCGAAGGGATCGCGCTGTTCACCGGCCCCCAGCCATCCGGTCCTCTGCTGGGAGCGCTGGCGTCATTCGGCCTGACCGAGCTGACCGCGCTCTAGTTGCGAGTCGTTCGCATTGGCAAAATCCGCGCCCTGGCGGTATTGGGCGCGGGAGCAGGGCGATGGATTACAACAGCATCTTCAAGGCAGCGATCGATCGGCTGCACGATGAGGGGCGCTACCGCGTCTTTATCGATATCCTGCGCACCAAGGGCAGCTACCCCAATGCGCGCTGCTTCGCCGGCCATAACGGGCCGAAGCCGATCACCGTCTGGTGCTCCAACGACTATCTCGGCATGGGCCAGCACCCGGACGTGGTCGCGGCGATGGAGGCCGCGCTCCATGATGTCGGCGCAGGCTCCGGCGGCACCCGCAACATTGGCGGCAACACCCATTATCACGTGGACCTGGAGGCTGAGCTTGCGTCCCTCCACGGCAAGCAGGGCGCCCTGCTGTTCACCTCGGGCTATGTCTCCAACGAGGCGGCATTGTCGACGCTTGGCAAATTGCTTCCCGGCTGCATCATCTTTTCGGATGAGCTTAATCACGCCTCGATGATCGCCGGGATCAAGAGCAGCGGCTGCGAGAAGCGCGTGTTCCGCCACAACGATCTCGATCATCTCGAAGAACTGCTGAAGCTCGAAGACCCCGAAGC
>JBDSZD010000343.1:0-3431 GCA_039925325.1 Sphingomicrobium sp. | reverse complement strand
CCGGCCCTGCACCGCTTCTGGCTGGATCATTTGGGGATCGAGGGCGACTATCGCCCCGTGCGCGTTAGGCCAGAGGAGCTTGGCGCCTACCTCAATAATCGCCGTGGCGATCCCGATTGGCTCGGCTGCAACGCGACCATCCCGCACAAGGAAAGCATCGCCGCGCTGGTTGACGATGTTGCTTCCGATGCTGCCACGGTCGGCGCAGTTAATTGTGTTCTTCCGGACGGCGATCGGCTCCTCGGTCAGAACACCGACGTCGAAGGCATCGCGGCAGCAATCGGCCATGTGCCGGTCGAGGATCGTCCCGTGGCGCTGATCGGGGCCGGCGGGGCTGCTCGGGCGATGCTCGCTTATTTGCAACGACGGTCGGTGGCTGAAGTCACGATTCTCGCTCGCGACCAGACCAAAGTCGCTATCCTGCGGGATTGTTGGCCAGGTCTTCGGCTGACCTTTCGGCCGATTGAAGAACCACGGATCGCGAGCGACACAGCCCTGATCGTCAACGCAAGCCCGCTTGGCATGGCTGGCAGCGCTCCGATGCCTCGAAGCCTGCTCGAAGCCGTAGCCAATTCGGGAAGCACTTTGTTCGACATGGTCTATCAACCGCTCCAGACGGATTTCCTGCGTGCGGGAAAAGGCGCGGGCGCGGAGACGATCGACGGCTTGACCATGTTAATCGGACAGGCCCGCCGCGCCTTCTCTCTCTTTTTCGGCACCGAAGCGCCTTCCGGCGATGCGGCGGTCCGCGCCGTCCTGACCGGCGACACCCTACCCTCCGTGAGGAACGCATGAACCACGAACATCACCTGCACGGCGCGCTCGCATCGCCAACTCCACCACCCGGGGTCGCCGAGGATTGGACCGTCCCGCAGCATTGGGACGAGCTCACGGCCGGCGACCATTGGGTTTGGGACACCTTGTTTTCGCGCCAGCAGAGCCTGCTTCACGGCCGCGCCGTGGCCGCGTTTGAACGCGGGCTCGACGTGCTTCATCTGTCGCGGCCCGGCGTGCCAAACTTCGACGAGCTCAACGACAAGCTCCACCAACGCACCGGCTTCAGCGTCGTCGGCGTTCCGGGAATCGTCCCTGACGACGTCTTCTTTCGTCATTTGTCGCAGCGCCGCTTCCCCGCCGCAGTGTTCATTCGTTCGCCCGACCAGCTCGACTATCTCGAAGAACCGGACATGTTTCACGATCTGTTCGGGCACGTGCCGCTGCTGGCCGACCCGGCGGTCGCCGATGTCATGCAGGCGCTCGGGCAACTCGGGCTTGAAGCCATCGCCAATGGCTCGCTCCACCGGCTGAGCCGCCTGTATTGGTACAGTGTCGAATTCGGACTGGCCTGCGAGAACGATCAGCTGCGCATCTACGGCGCCGGAATCCTGTCGAGCTTCAGCGAAGTCCACTATTCTCTCGAAAGCCCCAAGCCACGGCGCCTCAAGTTCGACCTCAAGAGCGTGCTCCGCGCGCGTTACGATATCGACGCGTTCCAGAAGCTCTATTTCGTCATCGACCGGTTCGAGGATTTGCTGACGATCATGCAGGGCCAGGACGTGCCGGCGATCTGCCGAGAGCTGGATGCGCAGGAAGATCTCGACCCGACCTCTGTTCAGGGGGACGCAGTGAATTTTCCACTTCGGCGATAAATGGGATCCCAAGATGGACGGACCCGCAACGACCGCGTACAACGTCGTCGATGGAATCAGCCACTGACCGCCCGCAGCACGACGACGTCAGTCGCGTGACTTCGCCCGTCGCACAGCGCATTCGCGAACTGATCATCGACGGCTCGCTGCCTGCCGGCGCCCGGGTCGCCGAAGCGGCGATCGCCGAACGGCTGGGTGTATCCCGAACGCCGGTGCGCAATGCCCTTCCCGCGCTTGCGATCCAGGGTCTGCTCGAACCGCGCGGACGTCGCGGCTACGCGGTTCGCGGGTTCAGTGTCGAAGAGACGTTTCAGGCGACCGAATTGCGCTGCGTGCTGGAAGGCTATGCCGCGCATGAGATTGCGGCGCGCGGCGTGGAACCCAGGCTGCTCGACGAAATGCGCGACTGCCTCGCGGAGGGCGACCGCATCTTCAAGAAGGGCTTTCTCGTCAAGGAAGATGAGGAGCGCTACGCCCGGATGAACCAGCGCTATCATGAGACGATCGTAAAAGGGGCGAACAACCCATTGCTCGCTGAGCTAATCGCGAGGGTCTACGCTATGCCCTTCGTTGCGCCGGGCGTCGTCGCCTTCAACCGTATCCCGCCCGAGGAAATCTATCCCATCCTGATGTCCGGGCAGCACCAGCACCACGCGATCGTCGATGCGATCCATGCCGGGCAGCCGGACGTGGCGGAAATGCTGATGCGGGGTCATTCCGGCCCGGCGCGCCGCAGTCTCGGGATCGACCGGCCGGAAATCGTTCAGGTCTAGGCGAGCACGCCCGCTCGCGTAATGTAGTCGCCGAAATGCTCGCCGGGCGTTCGCTCCGACGCATAACGTCCGAACAATCCGTCCAACGTCTCAAGGATCGCTGCCTCACCGATATTCTCGCGGTAGAGCGTGTTGAGCCGCTCACCGTGAAAGCCCGCGCCCAGATAGAGATTATACTTGCCAGGAGCACGGCCGGTGAAGGCGATCTCGGCCACATAGGGCCGGGCGCAGCCGTTCGGGCAGCCGGTCATGCGAATGGTAATAGGCTTGTCCGTCAGGCCGTGCTTCTCAAGCAGCGGATCGATCTTTTCGACCAAATCCGGCAAATAGCGCTCAGCCTCCGCCATCGCCAGCGGGCAGGTCGGGAACGCCACGCACGCCATCGCATTGCGGCGCAACAGGCTCGCCGGACCTTCTTCCGCAATTCCATATTCTGCGAGCAAGGCCTCGACCTTCGGGCGTTGATCGTCGCTAATTCCCGCGACCATCACATTGTGATTGGGTGTCAGCCGGATCGTACCTTCGTGCACTTCGGCAATGGCGCGCAGACCGTCGAGGAGCCGATTATCATCGACATTGCGGATACGGCCGTTTTCGATGAACAATGTGAAGTTCCAAAAGCCGCGATCGGTCTTCCGCCAGCCGAGCACATCGCCGTTGGTGTCGAAGGCGAACGGCCGCGCAGGCTCGAGCTTGTGCCCCATGCGCTGCTCGATTTCGTCGACGACGAAGTCCAGTCCTTTGTCGTCGACCGTATATTTGAAGCGCGCGCGCTTGCGCTCCTTGCGATTGCCATAGTCGCGCTGGACGCCCAGCACCGCATCGGCAGCCGGAAGCAGCAGATCCTTGGGAATGAAGCCGATCACGTCGCCGAGACGCGGGTAGGTGTCCGGCTCATTGTCGGTGCGGCCCATTCCGCCGCCGATGACGACGTTGAATCCTTCCACACCCTGCTCGCCCGTAATGGCGATGAAACCCAGGTCCTGCGTATAGATATCGATGTCGTTCG
>JBDSZD010000342.1:0-4580 GCA_039925325.1 Sphingomicrobium sp. | reverse complement strand
CCCATCCACGCGGTGATGCCGTCGAGCACTTTTTCTTCCTTGTCGTCGATCGTGCCGTCGCCCCGAACCGGAATATTGAGCATCAGATTGCCGTTCTTGGACACCACGTCGGCAAGCCGCTGGATGACCTGCTTCGCGCTTTTGTAGCCGTTGCGTTCATAGAGCGTGCGGTCATAGTGCCAGCTGCCGATGCAGGTGTCGGTCTGCCACGGCTGATCCATGATTCCGGCGACGAAGCCGCGCTCGACATCCTGGACGATCCCGCGGCTTTGCAGCGCGGTCAACCGTTTGGCGGTGACCACGCCCATCTCGCCCCGCCATTCCATGCTCTTGCGATAAAAATGGGCGACGGCATCGAGTCCGGTCTGTCCGAACGGAATCTGCTGGTCGTCGAAATAGACCATGTCGGGCTTGTATTTTTCGACCAGATCCATCTGCCGCAACAGCCATTTGTCCGCGAATGCGCGCCGTTCGGGCGGCACATCCTCCAGCCACTTACCGTCGCGCTCATCATGCCAGGCGTTCATCGCTTTCGCGCTTTCGATACCAGCCGGCGGCACATAGGTCGGCCCGGTGTAGAGATCCTGTGGGTCCAGCCCGTCCCACCAGGTGCCCTTTCCATGCTGCTTGCGCAGCCAGTAAGCGTCGTAGCGGCGACCTTTCATCGGTCCTTCGGCATCGTAACCATAAGCGGTCTGCCACCAGTGCCACGCATGGCTGCTGTGGTTGGATACAGCGAACCGCAGGTCGGTCTGCCGGACCAGCTTCTCCCATGTGCCGATGATATCGCGCTTCGGCCCAACGCGGACGCTGTTCCAGCTGTGATGCGCGCTGTCGAACATGTCGAGATTGTCGTGGTGGTTGGCCATCGCCATGAAATATTTCGCGCCAGCCTGTTGATAGCGTTTGAGCAAGTAAGCCGGATCCCAATTCTCCGCCTTCCACTTGCCGACAATATCGATGAAGCCGGTCTTGCTCGGGTGGCCGTAGGTTTTCAGGTGATACTCGTAGGCGGTTTCGCCATGCTCCCACGGCTGACGCGCCTGCATGTACATTTGGCGCCCGTACCAGTCGCCATGCTCGGGCTGGCATTGCGGCCCCCAGTGGGCCCAGATTCCGAACTTCGCGTCGCGGAACCAAGCGGGCACCTGATAATCGCGCGCAAGCCCTTCCCAGCTGCTCCCCGCCGGCTGCGACAACGCACGCGCAGAAGCGCCGGTGGCGAGGCCAGCGGCAATGGCCGCGCGGCGCGTGATGTTCAGCTCACTTCCCCTCCACAAGAAAAGACCCGGCAAGGCCGAGGCCGCCGGGTCTATTCAACTCATAGGGTTATCGCAATCGGCTAGCCGCTGACTTTCGCCTTCTGGACCAATGCGAGGAAGTCTTTGGTGGTAAGGCTGATCAACAATCCCTGCGGATCCTTGCCGAAACCCACCAACGGAAAGCGAATCTTGCCGCTGCTATAGACCAAAATCGCGCTGTCGCCGTCGATCGACTCGACCTTGCCGAGCGCCGCACCGTTGACGTCGCGAACGACCGCGCCGGGCATGATGTCGGCGGCGGTGGCGGGAACGGCCTTGGTCTTGACTGCGCGCTTGGCTTTTTCCATCCCGACCGGGTCTGCTCCGACCTTCCCGATGATCGAGTTGTAAGCCTCATTTTGCTCGCGATTGTTCTTTGTCATCTCCGCCGAATTACCGGAGCCTGGCAGCGGCTGGACGCCTCCAGCGCCCGGACCGACTTGCGCTGGTGCAGCTGCGGAAAAGCCAACGAATGCGACCACCGCGAGCGCCAGAGTAAAACGCTGGATCATTGCACCTCTCCCGACAATCATCGGAATTAAGATAGCACAAATGAAAGACCCGGCGAAGCCATGCGGCTCACCGGGTCCATTTTCAGCAGCGCCGAAGCGATCGAACGATTAGCTGCTGGACTTCGCCTTCGCGACTAGCGCCAAAAAGTCTTGGGTCGACAAGCTTATCAACAGGCCCTGTGGGTCCTTGCCGAACCCAACCAAAGGGAAACGGATCTTGCCGCTGCTATAGACCAGAATTGCGCTGTCGCCGTCGATCGACTCGACCGTGCCGAGTGCGACGCCCTTGGCGTCGCGGACGGCCGCACCCGCTACCACGTCCCCCGCCTTGGCAGGCACAGCCTTCACTTTGGCGGCAGCTTTGGCTTGCTCTTGCTTGACCGGCTGGGAGCCGACCTTGCCGATCAGGCGGTTGTAGTTTTCATTCTCACCACGGTTGGCGTTGACCATCGCTGCGCCATTGCCAGCCCCCGGAGCGGGTCCCGAACCTTGCCCTGGCACCAGCTGCGCCATGGCCGGAGAAGCAAGCCCGGCCAAAGCGGCGACGACAACAAAACGGAACTTGATCATGAATTCACTCCCCATTCGGCAACGCACCGGAATATCGAACGATCCTCGCGCCTTGAGTGTGCCCATAAGCTCAATCGCCTTAGGCAGCAACGCACTGTGCAATCTTGAGCAGAATAGCCCCGAGATCATGACTTTGGGATGAACCTCGTGCGGTGTCGCTCGCACACTGGCGGAGTTCAACGGCAAAAAAAGGGCCGGACGTTTCCGCCCGGCCCAAGGTTTCCTTGGAGAGGATGCCTGTATAAGGCCCGATCAATATTGCAGCGCACAAATCGTTGTGCAAGTGCGAAGTGCATCAGGTTAATTGTTCACCTCTGGCGGCTTATGCGCCACTTTGGCGAGCAGCCGTTCGATACCGGCAATCGCCTCTGGCTCCTGCAAATCGGGCGCATGCCCGACGTCATCAACGCAGATGAGTTCGCTGTCCGGATGGTCCGCACCCATCGCCAACGCAGTCTTGGCGCTGAGCAAATCGCTCAACTCGCCACGCAGGATTAGCAAGGGAGCGTGCGACAAAGCGCGGAAGAACGGCCAGGCATCGACCGCCGGACCTGTCGCCGGCGCAAGAACATTGTCGGCGATGGCCATGTCATAGTCGAAGCGGATTGAGCCCTCGATTTGACGACAAATCCGGCGAGCCATGCGCTCCCAGTCATCCAAGGTATAATGCGGATGAATCTCGCGGTTGCGCTCCGCCAGATGCCCTGCCGCCTCGGCCCAGTCGCTGAAACGGGCAAACTGACCCACATAGCCACGAATTCGCTCAAGACCGGCAGCCTCAAGTTCCGGCCCGACATCGTTGAGGACGGTGCCCGCAATCATTCGCGGTGCGACCGTCGCGATCGCCATGGTCACCAGCCCGCCTAGCGAGGTTCCGATGAACACGGCTGCTTCGACCTGCAAAAGCCCCATGAGTTGGATGACGTCGCCGGCGTAGGTTGGCGGTGCATAATGTTCCGGGGCGGGGTCGTAGTCGCTTCCCCCGCGCCCGCGGAAATCGGGCACGATCACGCGCCACTCGCCCACAAGCCGTGCTGCCAGCTCGGCAAAGTCCCGCCCGTTGCGGGTCAGGCCATGAAGGCAGATGATCGGCGGTCGGTCAGATCGGCCGGGATAATCCCGATAGTGAAGCCGAAGACCGTCGCGGCTCGTCCAGTAATGCACACCGCCGGCCTCGCTCTTTGCTTCCGCTCCCGTCATAAACCATCGGCTAGCGGAACCGGCGGGCATGCTCCAGCTTTTGAGGAATCGATGACCGCCTACCACGCCGACCCTCGTATCCTGGAGCTCGGCAGCGAGTTTTACGATTCAGTAGAGCCAGCAGATTTTCCGCAATGCGTGCCCCGCTTCTTCAATGACCGGTGGGCGGCCCGGATCGGCCTCGACGACCTCGGCGATGATCGACAGTGCGCCCATTTCTGCCGCTTCGAACCGCTTGCCGGTAATCTCTCCAAACCGCTCGCGCTGCGCTATCACGGGCACCAGTTCCGCGTGTACAATCCGGACATCGGCGACGGTCGCGGCTTTCTGTTCGCTCAGTTGCGCGATGACCGGGAGCGCCTCCTCGACCTGGGGACCAAGGGCTCGGGAACGACCCCCTATAGCCGGAGCGGAGACGGCCGCTTGACCCTCAAGGGCGCAGTGCGGGAGATCCTCGCGACCGAAATGCTCGAAGCGCTCGGGGTCAACACCTCAAAGACCTTCGCGGTTGTCGAAACCGGCGAGCAGCTGGTGCGCGGGGATGAGCCCTCCCCGACCCGCTCCGCCGTGCTGACCCGGCTCGGCCACGGCCATATCCGCATCGGCACCTTCCAGCGCCTGGCTTATCGGCGCGAGACCGACAATATCGCGCGGCTAACCCGTTATTGCCTCGAACATCTTTATACGGACACGCCGAGCGGCGACGATTCAACCGACGCGGCCCGCCTTCTCGATCTGGTTGCAAGCGCGACTGCCCGGCTGG
Organism: Sphingomicrobium sp.; assembly: GCA_039925325.1. Taxonomy (GTDB): domain Bacteria; phylum Pseudomonadota; class Alphaproteobacteria; order Sphingomonadales; family Sphingomonadaceae; genus Sphingomicrobium. Next base: position 234 of record JBDSZD010000342.1, on the reverse strand, counting down.
CGGCGTCCTATCTGGTCGCGGGATTCGTCCACGGCGTGCTCAACAGCGACAATATCGCGATCAGCGGCGAGAGCTTCGATTATGGGCCGTGGCGCTTCACGCCCGACTGGGATTCCGAATTCACCGCAGCCTATTTCGACCATTATGGGCTTTACGCCTTCGGACGCCAGCCTGAGGCGATCCACTGGAACCTCGCCCAGCTGGCGGGTGCTTTGACGCTGGTGTCGGAGAGCC
>JBDSZD010000341.1:0-3709 GCA_039925325.1 Sphingomicrobium sp. | reverse complement strand
TATGGCGATTACGATCAGCTGATGCGGCTGGAAGAATGGTACGGTCGCCGATGAGCCTATTTCTTGCGGCCGGGCTTGACCTTGGAGGCATAGAGCAATGCCGCGACGATCGCCGCCGAACCGATTCCGACCGCGAAGCCCGCCTTGACCAGCTTGGTGCGCCGTTGATCGTCCTGCTGGTTGCTGTCGTCGCTCATCCGCTCATCCGCTCCCGTTCCTTGAACGCACTTAGTATAAACCCGATCCCGATTTGGGAAGCTGTTCGCTGATGGCCAAGCGGATGAAAGCCTTGCCAGAGCTCAAGGGAGACCAGGCGCACGCCGCCGATCCGAGCATCTTTGCGACGCTTTCGGCATCGGCCGGTACGGGCAAAACGCAGGTGCTGACCGCCCGGGTGCTGCGGCTGCTGCTGAGCGGCGTCGATCCGCAGGCGATTCTGTGCCTGACGTTCACGAAAGCGGGCGCAGCCGAGATGGCCAACCGCATCGGCGCTCGCCTCGCGGCCTGGGTCCGGATGCGCGACAAGGATTTGAAAAAGGATTTGTTCGCGCTCGGCGAGGACAACGACCCACTGACCCAGCAGCGCGCGCGGCGATTGTTCGCCAAAGTCCTCGACGCCCCCGGCGGTTTGCGCATTCAAACCATTCACAGTTTCGCCCAGACCTTGCTTGCCTCCTTCCCGGCGGAAGCGGGAATTGCTCCGGGCTTTACGCCGATCGAAGGGCGCGCGGAGCAGGAGCTTGCGCGCATCACCTTGGCCGATCTCCTGTCCGACGCGGAGCGGGACGGGCAGTCTACGCTCATTGCCGACGTCCAGTGCCTCAGCCTTCGTCTCGGCGAGCAGGGCGCGGTCGATTATCTGATGGATTGCGCCCGCGCGCCTGACGCCATGGCGGCATTCGGACCTCCGGAGAGTATCGCCGCCGTCCTGCGCGAGGCGATGGGACTCCCGGACGGCGATGCCAACGAATTTCTCGCGCGCCATTGCGCCGACGATCGCTTCGACTGCGATTTGTTATTAGCAATTGCCGAAGCAAACCGCGCGTGGGGGACATCGACCGGCTCGGGCATTGTCGACAATGTCGAGCGCTGGCTGGCGATGGACGCTGCTGCGCGGGCGGCCGCGCTTCCCGAGGTCGCCTCAATCGTCTTCACCGGAAGCGGCGAAATACGAAAAGTGACGGCGGGACAGCGCAAGGCCCAACCGGCCTATGACGAACATGCGGCGCAGCTTGCGGAGTCCGTAGCCGATTTGTTGAAAGTTCAGGCGGGTGCGCGCCTCGCCGCCGATATGGCCGCCGGGCTTCGAGCGGGCCAGGCGTTCGCGGCCGCCTACACTCAAGCCAAGCGAAGCGCGGGGGTCGCCGATTTTAATGATCTCATCGCCTGGACCCGGCGTCTGCTGGCGACGCCCGGCATGGGCGAATGGGTACGCTACAAGCTCGACCGCCGCACCGACCATATCCTGGTCGATGAATCCCAGGACACCAACCGCGACCAGTGGGAAATCATCGAAGCGCTCGCATCCGAATATTTCAGTGGGGTGGGCGCTGCGGAAGGCCGCCACCGGACTTTGTTCATGGTCGGCGATTTCAAGCAGGCAATCTTCGGCTTCCAGGGCACCGACCCCAATGAGTTCGAACGCGCACGGCGCTGGGTGCGCGAGAATTGCGCTGCCCTGCGCAATTCCGCCGACGCAGCGGACTCGCCTTCCGCCTGGGCTCCGGAGTTCAAGGATCTGTCGATCGACGCCAGCTTCCGCTCGGCCCCGGCAGTCCTCGAAGCGGTCGACGCCGTCATCCGCGAGGTCGGACATCGCGAAATGGGTCTGCCGGATGAGCCGAACCCCCATCGCGCGCATTTCGACAAGCGGCCGGGTACGGTTGAGCTGTGGAGGCCGTTCGCGGCGGAGGTGGCCGATCCGGAAGCCGAAGGGGAGGAGGGCTGGCTGGATGAAGCCGACCGGCTTTATGCGACCCGCATTGCCGGGCAGGTCCGGGACTGGCTCGCGGATGCGCCGGTGCTCGATCATACCAAGCGGCCGCTGACCGCCGGGGACATTTTGATCCTCGTGCGCAGCCGCGGCGAACTGGCGTCGCTGATCGTCGCCCGGTTGTTCGAGGAGGGGGTGCCGGTCGCAGGCATCGACCGGCTGCACTTGCAGAAGCCGCTTGCAGTGCAGGATCTGATTGCCGCGATTGCGTTCGCGGTTCAGCCGCTCGACGACCTCAATCTGGCCAATCTGCTCGTCTCGCCCTTGCTTGGGTGGGATCACGCGCAGCTTCACGAGCTCGCCTTCGGGCGCAAGGGATCGCTGTGGGAAGCATTGCGGGGTCGCTCGGAGGAACGTGCGGATTTCGCGCAGGCCCGCGAGGCGCTGAACTCGGTTTTGAAAATGGCCGATTTCACGACGCCGCATCGCTTCCTGGAGACAATCTTGTCCGGGCCGATCGACGGGCGGCGCAAGCTCTACGGCCGGCTGGGTCTCGCTGCGCGCGACCCGATCGACGAATTGCTGTCGAGCGCGCTCGAGTTCGAGCAGAACGAGATCGCCTCGCTCGATCGCTTCCTGTCCTGGTTCTCGCGCGGTGACGTGGAGATCAAGCGCGACGCTTCCGCCCCGATCAACGCCGTCCGGGTGATGACGGTGCATGGGGCGAAGGGTCTGGAATCGCCTTACGTGATCATCGCCGACGCGACCTCCGACCCGAAGAAGCTCGGCGGAGTCTCCCGAACCATCGACTTTCCGGTGCCGGGTGTTGGCCTTGCACCCCTCATCCGGCCGCGCAAGGCGGAGAGGATCTCGCCTTTTCTGGAACTCATGCAACGCGACGAGGAGCGCGATTTGCAGGAGCATTGGCGGCTGCTTTACGTAGCACTTACCCGCGCGATCGAGCGGCTGGTGGTGGCCGGGGTGCAGCCAAGCGGCGAACGGGTCGAAAATTGCTGGCACAGCCGGGTCGAGCGCGCGCTGCAGTCGCTCGGCGCGCAGCCGCAAACCGATGACCGCTGGGGCGAAGTGCTGCGCTACCGGGGCGCGGTTGTCCCGCGCCGGGTCCAGGCCAAAGCACCGCCGCGGGCCCTGATGCCAGTCACAAGGCCCGACTGGGCGCGCACGCCCGCTCCTCCGGAAAGCCGCCCTCCAAGACCCCTCGCGCCATCCGCGATCGTCGAGGACCGCGACGCGCTTGCCCCGCCGAGCGAACAGATGCGCGAAGCCGCCCGGCGTGGAACCCTGATCCATCGCCTGTTCGAGCGCTTGCCCGAGGTCGAACTTGAGCTTCGCCATCAGACCGCGCTGCGCTGGCTGGAGCGGCAAGCCGGCGTTTCGGGGTCGACCGCGGAAGACATGGTTGCTCAGGTCTGCACGATTCTGGGCGATCCGCGATTCTCCGCCGTATTTGCGCCCGGATCGCTGGCAGAAGTGCCGATTGCCGCGACGCTTGCCGATGGGCGAGTACTTGCCGGAACGGTCGACCGGCTGCTGGTCGATCCGGACCGGGTGCTCGTGATCGACTTCAAGACGGGACGGGGGCCGGCGAGCGACATGGCCATCCCGCCGGCGCATCGCGCGCAGATGGCGGCGTATGTGGAAGCGCTCACGCTGATTTTCGAGGGCCGCGAAGTCCGCGCGGCATTGCTCTACACGGCGGAAGCGAAGCTGTTCGAACTTGCGGCTTGAGGGGCTCGGACCGAGTCCCCATATGGC
>JBDSZD010000340.1:0-2658 GCA_039925325.1 Sphingomicrobium sp. | reverse complement strand
GTCATGCCGAACGTCCACGGGCCGAATTCGCGCATCTTGTGCTTCATTTCCGCGCCGAAGCCCTCGGGCCAGCGCGGGCCGCGGTTGGCGCTGCCCTGATAGCCGTAGCCGCGGCGGAAGCCGACGTCCTCGCTGGGATCGTTATTGCGGAAGCGCGGAATATAGACCCCGCCCGGGCGGCGGCCGAACTCGGTATATTCGGTGAGGCCGGGAACCTCGCCGTTAATGCCCACCCGGAAGATATGATCCATCACGTAACGGCCAAGCGTGCCGCTATTATCGAAATAGCTCTTGGCCGAACCTTCGGGACGCGAGTTCAAAAGGATCTGGTTCGACGCCATTGCCGACGCGCACAGGAACACCATCCGGGCGGGGATGAACTCCGCCGCATTGGTTTGGGTGTCGATCACGCGCACGCCGGTCACCCGCTTTTTCGCGGAATCATATTCGAGCTTGCTGACCACAACGTTAGGACGAAGCGTCAGCCGACCGGTCTTGCGCGCGGCGGGGAGCGTTACCGCCTGGGTCGAGAAATAGGCGCCGAACGAGCAGCCGCGGTGGCATTGGTTGCGGAACTGACACTTGGTCCGCCCCTGCTCGGGCTTGTCCTCGGTCATGTTGGATAGGCGCGTGTGGATCAACTTGCGGCCGGGGAATTCACTCTCGAGCCTTTGCTTGAGCCATTTCTCCGCAATGTTCATCGGCATCGGCGGCTGGAACTTGCTGTCGGGCAGGTAAGGCAGGTTTTCCTTCGACCCGGAAACGCCCGCATAGCGTTCGACATAATCGTACCATGGCGCGAGATCATCATAGCCGATCGGCCAAGTGCCGCCGATGCCCTCGCGCTTGTTGGCCGCGAAATCGTCGGGACTCCAGCGGAACGACCAGCGGCCCCAGATCAGCGACTTGCCGCCGACCGCGGCGGGCCGGATCCAGTGGAATTTGTCGCCTTCCTCGAGAGCGTAAGGATTGAGCCGGTCGTTGTTGTAATATTTCTGCCGGCTTGGGCTGACCCAACCATGCTTGCCGATGAAATAGTCGCTCTCCTGGAGCTGCTTCGGCATGATGTCGCGCGACGGGATTTCGTAAGTCGGCTTGCTCTCATGTTCATAGTCGCCATGCTCGACCATCACACCGCGGTCGAGCATCAGCACGCGCAGGCCCTTTTCGGTCAGCTCCTTCGCGGCCCAGCCGCCGCTGACGCCGGAGCCGATGACGATCGCGTCGAATTTGTTGGTTGCGGCCATGACGGGTCTTTCGTTGTGGATTTTTTGTGTGTGGCGGTGCGGGTCAGGCGGCCCAGATCTTTTCGACCTTGGCGACGGGGTAAGCGCCGTCATAGGAGCCGGGCACGGGAAGGTATTCGCGCTCTACGGTAATGCCGATCTCCGACGTGTAATAGCCGGTGACGACCAGTTGCCGGAATATCTCGAAGAAGGTTTCGGTGCCGGGCAGCGCCTTGTTCATCGCCAGCGTCAGCAGCGCGTCCTGTTGCACCGCCGAAGCACCGGCGGCGCCGACGCCGAAGTCCGCAAGGCTGCGCGCATCGAGCGCGGCGAGGCCGGCGGCGATCGGCGCGACATCACCTGGAAGACCCCATTCACCGAGCAATTGTTCGATAAAGGCGGGCACGCCGGCGGCGATCGCTCCGGGCGTGTCGGTGGTGGGAAGCACGCGTTCGCTCAGCGCGGACACCAGTGCCCGTTGGACGGCGTTGAAGACCGGATTTCCGACCGCGCCCGCAAGCGGTTGGGCGGCACTGGCGGCGCGCGCGATCGGCGCGAACAGGGTGGTCCCGAACATGGCGCCAAGCGCCGCAAGCGTCGTTCTGCGGTCGATCATATTCCCTCCCCGCCAGTGCGTCCGATAGCGGCGCACTGCCAATATTTCAATCACTTGGCCAAGTGTGACTCTGTTTCCCAGATCGTCTGTGGCGCGAACCACCCTGCCCGCGCAAGCCTATTGTCCAACAAAAGTTACAGGCCGGTCTATCTTGCGATAGGCGGCGATCAACGCGGCCTCGCCAGCCGGTCCAGGCAGTGAATTGCCGTGCTCCATCCCGACGATCCCGTCGAAGCGCTGGTCGCGCAACCAGCGCACGATATTGGGATAGTTGATCTCGCCCGTGCCAGGCTCCTTGCGGCCCGGATTGTCGCCGAACTGAACATAGACGATCTCGTCCCAGCAGGCCTTCAGCGTGTTGAGCAGATTCCCCGCCTGGATCTGCTGATGATAAATGTCGGCGAGCACCTTCAGCGATGGGCTGTTGACCGCTTTAACCATTGAATAGCATTGCGGGATGGTGCGGACGAAGATGCCGGGATGGTCGACATGGGTATTTAGCGGCTCGACCACCATGACGATGCCGTGCGGCTCCATGATCTCCGCCGCGCGCCGCAGCGTCTCGATCACGCGCCCGGTCTGGACCTCCATCGGGACACGAGGGTCGGCGAAACCCGGGACGAGCGTCGTCCACTTCGCGCCGATGCGTTTGGCGACCTCGACGGCGGCGCGAATGTCGGCGAGAAATGCGGCTCGGTCGCCCTCGTCCTCGCCGCCCAGCACCGGCCTCGATTCCCCCCAGCGCGGCATGCTGGCGACGAACACCCCCATCGTCATCCCACGCGCCGCCAAAGCGCGCGCCATTGCCTCCTGCTC
>JBDSZD010000339.1:0-5163 GCA_039925325.1 Sphingomicrobium sp. | reverse complement strand
TTGGCGGTCCGCCGCCGCGCCCTGCGCCAAAGCGAGCAACATTTCATAGAAACGCTCCGGATCTTCCGGACGATAGGCAAAATTGTGCGGCCGCGCGGCAAGCTGACGCGCAAGTTGGTCGTTGCCGCCATCGCGGAGGTAGCGAAGCCGGTCCATCAACAGTCCGGCATCCGTCGCAACATTACCAGCAACCGCCTGAAACCGGGTTTCAGAGTCGATAGCACGAGTCTGCATTGCAATGCGGGCGCCGAAACTTGCTCGACGCGGCGCACTGGTCAGCGCAAGAAAGCGCTCGGCCTCACGCGGCTTCTTGTCGAACAGCAAGGCGTCGGCGCGACGGTCATGCTCCGCCCAGGACAAATTGCCGCCCAAGCGCGCATAAAGCTGTTGCTCATGCTCCGCCCCCAGATCGCCTGAAGCCCAGGCATTTTTCGCTTCGTTGAGGGCTTCGGCATTGTGGCCCGATGCGGCTAGCGCGAGCGCAAGCTGCGCAAAGCCGTTACCGGTAGTCGGTCGCTGGTTCTGAAAGAAAGCGAGGATTGTCGCGGGCGTCTCGCCAATGAGCATCGCCTTTTCCGCGTTCAGCCGCATGCTGGTATCGCCCGGCCAGCCAGGATTGCTGATCAGAAAACGCGCATAGTCGGCGAAGCGGTAACCACTGCTTTGCCGCAGCTGCCGCCAGTCGTTAAGCGCATAGTTGACGCTGACCGGCGAGGCGGCCGGAGCAGTGGTTGTGTAAGGCACCGGCGCGAACTGGGCCGAAGCCGAGGACGCCGCCGGATGCAGGAGCGGGAGCATGATAGCCAATCGTCTCATGCTGGACATCATGCCGGAACGGTCCTTATCAGGCCCTGAACAGTGGGCATCATATGTTCCAAAACTCCTCGCAGAAGGCATAGGTTCATGTTTTTGGGGTCAATTCCCGCGCTGATCACCCCGTTTTCGGACGGGCGTGTCGATGAAGCCACATTCCGCGACCTGGTGGAATGGCAGATCGCGGAGGGCAGCAATGCGCTGGTTCCGTGCGGGACGACCGGGGAATCGGCTACGCTCGACTTCGAGGAGCACCATCGAGTGATTGCGATCTGCGTCGAACAGGCGAGGGGCCGCGTGCCGGTGATCGCCGGGACGGGCTCGAACAATACGCTATCGGCAATCGCCAACACGGCCGAAGCGAAGGCGAACGGCGCGGATGCTGCGCTGGTTGTTCTTCCTTACTACAACCGCCCTAGCCAGGCGGGACTGGTCGCCCATTTTAAGGCGCTGACCGAAGCAGTCGACATGCCTATTGTCGTCTATAACGTTCCTGGACGCACCGTAACCAACATCGATGTGGAAACGCTCGCCGAAGTTGCGAAGCTCCCCAACATCGTCGGCATCAAGGATGCGACTGGCGATCTCGGACGCGTCAGCGCTCAGCGCGCAGCCTGCGGCGCGGAATTCTGCCAGCTGTCCGGCAATGACGAGACGGCGCTTGCCTTCAACGCGATGGGCGGCGTCGGCTGTATCTCGGTCAGTGCCAATGTCGCTCCGAGGCTGTGCGCAGAGTTCCAGGCCGCGACGCGCGAGGGCCGCTGGGACGATGCCCTGAAGCTGCAGGACAAACTCTATCCGCTGCACATCGCCTTGTTCACCGACGCCTCGCCGGGGCCGGTCAAATATGCGCTCAGCAGGGTGAGGCACGGGTTCAACAATGAGCTCCGCCTTCCGCTGGTGGGTCCTTCGGAAGCGAGCCGCAAGGCGGTCGACGAGGCGCTGGCGCACGCTGGCCTGATCTAGGCCATCTGTGTCCAAGCCACTCGCATCGCCGTTCGACAAGGCAAAAATCGTCGCCGAAAACCGGCGCGCGCGCTTCGACTATTTCGTTGAGGAGCGGCTTGAGGCCGGAATCGTGCTGACCGGAACGGAAGTGAAGTCGCTCCGCTTTGGCGAAGGCTCGATCGCCGAGAGCTACGCCGCCGTCGAGGGCGAGGAAGTGTGGCTGATCAACAGTCATATCCCGGAGTACAGCCACGGCAACCGGCTGAACCACAGTCCCCGGCGGCCACGGAAATTGTTGCTCAGAGGCCGCGAAATCGCCAAGCTGCACGGCGCGGTCACCCGCCAGGGTCTGACGCTCGTTCCGCTGTCGATCTATTTCAACAGCCGCGGGCGAGCCAAGATCGAGCTGGCGATCGCCCGGGGCAAGAAGATGCACGACAAGCGCGAGACGCAGAAGGAACGCGATTGGAAGCGGGAGCAGGGGCGCCTGCTTCGTCACAATGTTTAGCCGCGAGCCTTAGCCCGCGATGTTCCTGGACGACATCCCGCAACTCGAGCCTGCTGCGACCGACCGGCTATCGCGCTGGCTTTTGCCATCCATCATGGGCGGAGCTGCCGTAACAGCCCTCCTGGTTTTCTGGGCCCTGGGCCGGCCCGGAACGGGATTTGTGGCGGGAGCCATCATCGCCGGGATCGCAATCATCACCGATCGCCGAAGCCGCCACGAGCCGCGCATTGTCGACGTGCTGCCCAGCGTTCCTGATTTCTCGGTCGTTGGCGCTGCGCTTGGCCTCTGCACAGAACCTGCCGCGCTGACCACATATGAAGGCGCCTTGCTCATAGCCAACGCTGCCTATCGCGATGCCTTTGGCGCAACCCCACCACTAGCTCTGGGCACGGAAATTGACGCCAGCAACTCACTGGAACTTGCACGGACGATGGCGTGCCGGGACGGCGCAGGCTGTGTCGCCGGCGTAGCGACTGCGGTCGGCCAAAGTTCGGTCGAAGTAGAACGCCTCGGCATTCGCGACGACCTTATTTTGTGGCGGTTCCCGAAATCGCGTGGTCCCGACGCCGGCCTGTTTGCGGCCCGCTGGCTCGGCGGCGACGCGGGAGAACGGCTTTCCGGCGCCGGGGTCCTCGCCGCATTGATCGATTCCGAGGGACAAATTGTCAGCTGCAACGATGCTTTCGCCGAGCGCGCAGGAATCGATCAAGCAGTGAACGTGGCGACGAAATTCACCGATCTGGTCGCAATTCAAGACTCTGCCATAAATTTTAAGTCTGAAATGGAAAGCGCTGACTCAATGCGCTTCGTCCATGTGCCAACCGGTCACGATGGCAGCGCTGGCGCTTATCTGATGTTCGACGGCGGCCGGACTGAATCTTCCAGCGAATCCAACCTGCAGGCGCTTCTCGACGTCCTTCCGATTGGCCTTGCCCTGGTCGATCGTGACGGCCGCTTCATCACCATGAACAAGGCCTTCCGAATAGCGGGGGGTATTAAGGGCAGCGGACAGCCGACCTATCCCGGCGATCTCGTCATAAAGGATGACAAGGCCGCCATCGCCGACGCGGTCAGGCGCAACGCCCGCGGCCCGGCCATGTCCGGGGACTTGGCGGTCCGCCTTATCCGTGCTCCCGCCGAACCCGTCGCGCTCACCATTGCCGGCCTGCGTGGGCTCGGCGATCCGGCGGTGCTGCTGCTGCTCAAGGACAATAGCGAGGAAGCCAAGCTCAAGCGCCAGATCGCTCAAGCGACCAAGATGCAGGTTGTGGGACAATTGGCGGGCGGCGTTGCGCACGATTTCAACAACATATTGACCGCCATCATCGGCCATTGCGACCTGATGCTGATGCGCCACACGCCCGGCGACAGCGACTATGACGATATTCAGCAGGTCAAGTCGAACTCGAACCGCGCTGCCGGCCTGACCCGGCAGCTGCTGGCCTTCTCGCGGCAACAGACCCTGCGGCCGCAAGTGCTGCAGCTTCCCGATGTGATTTCGGAAGTATCGCATCTCTTGAAGCGGTTGCTCGGCGAGACAGTCCAGCTGGTGGTGAAACACGGGCGTAATCTGGGGTCAGTGCGGGCCGACCCGGGTCAACTCGAGCAGGTGATCGTAAATCTCGCGGTCAATGCTCGTGACGCCATGGCGTCTCAGGGCGGCGGCACGCTGACGATCCAGACCTATTCGGTCCGGGCCGATCAGGTTGCGGAGCTTGGGTCGGAAATACTCCCCGTCGCGGATTATAGCGCTTTGTCGGTGATGGATACGGGTTGCGGCATTCCGCCGAATATCCTGAGCAAAGTGTTCGAGCCCTTTTTCACGACCAAGGAAGTCGGGAAAGGGACCGGACTCGGCCTTTCGACGGTCTACGGGATCGTCAAGCAGTCCGGCGGCTTCATCTTCGCCGATTCCAAGGTGGGTGAGGGCACCCAGTTCGTCATCTATTTGCCGGTTCACCGCGAAGAAAGCGAAGCGCGGAAGGTTCGCAAGGCGCCCAAGCCCAAGCAGGACGAACTATGGGGCAGCGGCACCGTGCTTCTGGTCGAGGACGAGCCGATGGTCCGCGGCGTCGCTGAGCGCGCACTGACCAGGCACGGATACACTGTCATCACCGCGGACAATGGCGAGGAGGCGCTCGAAGTGCTCGGCCGCGCCGACCAGGAGATCGCATTGTTGATCAGCGACGTCGTAATGCCGATCATGGACGGCCCGACGATGGTGCGGGAAGCGCGCAAGACTCGTCCGAACCTCAAGATCCTGTTCATGTCGGGTTATGCGGAGGAGCAGCTACGCAACTCGATCGACATCGACGACGTTGCCTTTCTGCCCAAGCCATTTTCCGTGCAGGAACTTGCCGAGGCTGCCCGTCGCGTGCTCGCCAGCAAATAGCGCTTTGATCTCAGCCAGACAGCACGTATGCGAAACGATATGTCTGCGTCCCGCTCCATCCTCATTGTCGAGGATGAACCCCTGATCGCCATGATGCTCGAGGATTTCCTCGAATCGCTCGGGCATAATGTTGCGGGATCGTGCGACAATGTCGCCGAGGCGATGGCCGCGGTCGAGCGGGGAGGCTTCGACGTCGCCATTCTGGACGTAAACCTGAAGGGCGAGACTGTCTGGCCGGTCGCCACACGGTTGCGCGCGGGCGGCGTGCCGTTCGTGATTGCCAGCGGCGGCCACGTCGATCCGCCACCGCCCGAATTCGCCTCCGTTCCGCTGATCGAAAAGCCGTATACCGTGGACCGGGTTACGCCCGCGATAGACGCGGCCATGGCTGGGTGAGGATTCTGCTGCTGTCGCTGACAGCGGTTTTCATCCTCCTCGGATCGTCCGCCTTGCTAATGTTCAACCTCCAGACCCAATTCATTTTTCCGACCCACGCGGTCGG
>JBDSZD010000338.1:0-15783 GCA_039925325.1 Sphingomicrobium sp. | reverse complement strand
GGGAAACTGGTGGCGCCGCGCGCGACATAACCGTGCAGCGCTTCCTCATGCATCAGGATCGGGATGCCGAGCCTGGTGCGCTCGACCGCCCAGCGCTGCGCCGCGTTCACATAGTCGGCGGTGTTGCGGGCGTCGCGATTGGGGATCCCGGCCGCTGCGCCGGCCGCACCGTTGCTCTGCGTAATGCCACGGGCATCGGACGGGCGGGCGATCTGCCCAAGGCCGTTGGGGAAAGCCGAGGAAGCTTTGCCTGCCGAAAAGGTCCCATCCGCGGTCTGGATCTTGCCCTTATGCTCCCACACTGTGACCAGCTGGGCCGCTTTCTCCTCGAGCGTCATGCGGGACAGCAGGTCGTCCACACGGCGTTCTACGGATTGCCCGGAATCCTTGTAGGTCGGGCGCTTTGCGGTCTGCGCGGATGCGGTGGCGGTGAGCGCGACAGCGAGCGACACTGCCAGCTGCACGCCAGCGCGCATGCAGTGGCGGCGCAAAATCGTCGTCAATGGGCATCTCCCCGAGCAGGATTGTGGAAGAGCTTGAGTCGGCTCTCGTGTGAAACCCGTAGTAATCAGCCGGCCGTGACCGTCAACGGCCCGTTTGCAATCGCCGCCCGCGCACCATAGGCTCTCGAAAGTGGCAAGCAGGGGAGGCAGCCGCCGCGGCCGCGGCACCATAACGATCGAAGACGTGGCCCGCTCTGCGGGCGTGTCGGCGATGACCGTTTCGCGCGTGGTGAACGGCGGAAAGAATGTCCGCGACACGACCCGCGTGCGCGTCATGGAAGCAGTCGAACAGCTTAAATATTCTCCGAACACAGCAGCACGAAGCCTTGCCGCAGGACAGCCGATGCATGTCGGCCTCCTCTACGCCAATCCGAGCGCGAGCTATTTGAGCCAGTTCCTGATCGGCGCGCTTCAAGCAGCGCGGCACGCGGGCGCGCATCTCAGCATCGAAGCATGTGAATCGGAAGACCCGGGCGACCAGGCCGAAGCTGCTCGACGCTTTGCCCAGGGCGATGTCGACGGGGTCGTCCTGCCGCCGCCATTGTCCGAATCGCGACCGATCCTGGCGGAGCTTGCGAGCCTGCGTATGCCTTTCGTCACAGTCGCGATGCCCGACCCGAAGCCGCAAAGCCTCAACGTGCGAATCGACGACCGCGCGGCCGCCGACGAAATGACGCGCTATCTGCTGGGCCTTGGTCACCGGCACATCGGGTTCATTAAGGGTCACCCGAACCACGTCGCCAGCGGCGACCGCTTCAGGGGATTTTCAGACGCGCTGAAGGAGGCCGGGCTCAACGTCGCTAACATGCCGGTCGAACAGGGCTACTTCAGTTATCGATCCGGCCTGATCGCCGCCGAGCGGCTGCTGTCGCGCCCGAACCCTCCAACCGCAATCTTCGCGAGCAACGACGACATGGGCGCCGCCGCGATTAGCGTCGCCCATCGGCGCGGCCTGGATGTACCTGGCGACGTTAGCGTCGTCGGTTTCGACGATACGATGCTCGCCACCAGCGTGTGGCCGGAGCTGACAACCGTCAAGCAACCGATTTCGGCGATGGCTGAAGCGGCTCTGGAGCTGCTGATTTCCGACCTTCGCTCGCGGCAATCCAAGACACCGCGCAAGGTCAACGAACGAGTCCTCGCCCACGCGCTGATTATCCGGGAATCGACTGCTCCGCCGCCGGGCGGCAAACCTGCCAAAACACGGCGTAAAACCAAGTGATTGCACGGGCAGGAAAACGTGTTACCGCTAACAGCGAACACCGGAACAAGGTGATAGGGAGAGCGCAATGACCGAGGCAAGTCCCCAACGGGCGAATATGGGATTCATCAGCGCGATCGTCGCGGTGGCGACGATCGGCGGGTTTCTGTTCGGCTATGATAGCGGCGCCGTAAACGGAACGCAGCCGGGCCTTATCGCGGAGTTCGGCCTGGTGGCCGGCAGCTGGTCAATCAGCAACGGACTTGGGTTCACGGTCGCCTCGTTGTTGATCGGCTGCATCTTTGGAGCTTTCTTTGCCGGTCGGCTGGCCGACGTCATGGGTCGCCGCAATACGATGATGCTTGCCGCTTTCCTGTTCCTTGTTGGCGCCATCCTGCAGGGTGTTGCGGAAAGCCATATGCTATTCCTCATGGCCCGGATCATGGGCGGGATGGCGGTCGGCGCTGCCAGCGTCCTGTCGCCAGCCTATATTTCGGAAGTTGCGCCCGCGAGCATTCGTGGCCGGATGACGACGGTTCAGCAGGTGATGATCATTACTGGTCTGACCGCCGCCTTCGTGGTCAATTATTTCCTCGCGGCCTCGGCCGGAGAATCGACCTCCACATTCTGGGGTGGGATCGAGGCGTGGCGCTGGATGTATCTGATGCAGGCGATCCCGGCTGGGATCTTCCTGCTGGCCTTGTTCTTCATTCCGGAAAGCCCGCGCTACCTTGTTTCCAAGGGTCGCAACGATGAGGCAAGCACCGTTCTCACCAGCCTGTTCGGGGCCGAGGTTGCTAGCGCGAAGCTGCAGGAGATCCGGGATTCGTTCAGCGCCGACCATCGGCCCCGGCTGAGCGACATCAAGTCGCCCAGTGGAGGCATTCGCCCGATTGTGTGGGCAGGCATTCTCTTGGCTGTCTTCCAGCAGCTCGTCGGCATCAACGTCATCTTCTATTATGGCGCGACATTGTGGCAGCTGGCCGGCTTCTCGGAAGCGCAATCGCTGCAGATCAACATTGTCTCGGGCGCGGTTTCGATCGGGGCCTGCTTCATCACCATCGCACTGGTCGACAAGATCGGCCGCAAGCCGCTGTTGCTCATCGGTTCGGCGGGCATGGCGGTGACCTTGTTCGCGCTGGTTTATGCCTTTGCCAACGGGACGCTCGACGCAGGCGGTAATTTGCAGCTGTCGCCCGGGCTGGGCACGCTCGCGCTGATTGCGGCGAACCTTTACGTGATCTTCTTCAACGTCAGCTGGGGCCCGATCATGTGGGTTATGCTGGGCGAAATGTTCCCGAACCAGATCCGCGGATCGGCGCTTGCCGTCGCCGGATTCTTCCAGTGGTTCGCGAACTTCCTGATCTCGTTCAGCTTCCCGGTCATGGCGGCTTCGCTCGGGCTGGCGGTCAGTTACAGCTTCTACGCCGTGTCGGCTGTGATCAGCTTCTTCCTGGTGCAGAAGTTCATCAAGGAGACCAAGGGCAAGGAACTCGAGCAGATGGAGGGCTGACGCCTCCGTAAGTTCAAGCTACTCGAGGGGCGGCGGTCTTTAAGGCTTTGCCGCCCCTTTTCATCAGAGTGATCGTTGGGAGTATTGCCTTGGCCGAGGTTGAGAACGCAGCGGAAGGTCAAAAGCCGAAAAAGGGCGTCGCGTCCGTCATCGCGGCATCGTCGCTGGGCACCATTTTCGAATGGTACGATTTCTACCTTTACGGCCTGCTCGCGACCATCCTTTCGGCCCAGTTCTTCTCCGGTGTGAACGAGACGACGGGGTTCATCCTCGCGCTCGCCGCCTTCGCCGCCGGCTTTTTCGTGCGTCCGTTCGGAGCGCTTGTGTTCGGAAGGATCGGCGATCTTGTCGGCCGCAAAAACACGTTCCTTGTGACCATGGGCATCATGGGCTTTTCGACCTTCGCCGTCGGGCTGCTGCCGAGCTACAAGACTGCAGGTGTGTTCGCTCCGATTCTGCTTGTGGCCTTGCGCCTGTTGCAGGGCCTTGCGCTCGGCGGCCAATATGGCGGCGCAGCAACTTACGTCGCCGAGCATGCGCCCGAGGGCAAGCGCGGCTTGTACACCAGCTTCATCCAGACCACGGCGACACTTGGGCTGGTCGCCACGTTGCTCGTGGTTATCGGCACCCGCTATCTGATCGGCGAAGAAGCCTTCGCCAGCTGGGGCTGGCGTATCCCATTCCTCGCGTCAATTCTGCTACTTGGCGTGTCGCTGTGGATCCGGCTGCAGCTCAATGAAAGTCCGGTCTATCAGCAGATGAAGGACACCGGTACGACCTCGAAGGCGCCGCTAACCGAGGCATTCGGCAATTGGGCCAACCTTCGCATTGTTTTGATCGTCTTGTTCGGTGCGGTCGCGGGCCAGGCCGTGGTCTGGTACACTGGCCAGTTCTACGCATTCTTTTTCCTTGAAAAGACGATGAAGCTTGACGGCGCGACGGCGAACATCTTGATCGCCACGGCGCTGGTGCTCGGCACGCCCTTCTTCATCTTCTTCGGCTGGCTGTCGGACAAGATCGGACGCAAGAAAATCATTCTTGCCGGCTGCCTGCTCGCTGCCTTTACCTATTTCCCGCTGTTCCACGCGCTGGCCGGCGCTGCGAACCCGGCGCTGGCCAAGGCGCAGGCGGCGGCACCGGTGTCGATTGCCGCGGACCCCGCCGACTGCTCGGTTCAGTTCGACCCTATCGGTAAGAACAAGTTCGACCGCCGGTCATGCGATGTCGTGAAGGCCTTCATCGCGAAGGCCGGTATCAGCTATTCGAACCTTGAATTGCCAAGCGGATCGCCGGCGCGGCTGATGATCGGAAATCAGGCGATCGGTGCGCCCGATGCCGGCACCCTTTCGGGCGCGAACAACACGAGCGCAATCAAGGCGTTCCAGGAGCAGGCGGGTTCAGCCCTCAAGGCCGCGGGTTATCCGGCCAAAGCCGACCCGGCGCAGATCAATAAGCCGCTGACGGTCCTGATCCTGTTCATCCTCGTCCTCTATGTGACGATGGTTTACGGTCCGATTGCGGCGTTGCTGGTGGAGTCATTCCCACCGCGCATCCGCTACACGAGCATGTCGCTGCCCTACCATATCGGTAACGGCTGGTTCGGCGGCTTCCTGCCCACTATTGCTTTCGCAATCGTCGCGGCGAACGGGAATATCTATGCCGGACTGTGGTATCCGATCATCGTCGCGCTGCTGACCGTGGTCGTCGGAATCCTGTTCCTGAAGGAGCCCAAAGACCAGCCTAGTTCGTGATCGGAAGTTCGAACGAGGAAGCCGGCAGTAGGTCGGTGTCGTACAGATTGACGATCGGATAGTCGGCCCAAGCGTAACGGACGCGCGTCGCAGGTTGCGAGTCACGTTCAACCACAACAGTGTCCTTAGACCACGACCAGGCCGACCTAAAACGACAGCTAGCCTGTGTGTTGCCGCAAAGTTCAAAGCCGACTGCCGTGTCGCCCCCGATAAACTGGAGCGGCTCGCTGAAGCGAATGGCGATATTGCCTTCGCTAGTTCGGACTGCAAAAAGCGGAACCGGTGACGCTCTACCTGCTGGATCTCCATAGGCGATCTTGCGCGCAGCCAGGGCGAGGCGGCGGCCAACCTCCTCCTTATTGACCGGATGGATGTCCTCGGGCTCGCCGAGGTCGATGGCTGGCACGAACGCAGCGTGGCGATCCGACTGGACGCCCACGCGCTGGTCGTTGACCAGAGCTGCCCAACCGCTGGGCGCGGGTGTGGAGCGGGGTCTTCCGAAGCCAGCAAGTCCAACGACCAGCCAAGGCAAGTTGGGATTACGGAATTGCTCGCGCCAAGTCCCGAACAGCGCCGCGAGCCTCTTGTCGTAGCCCGCCGTGCCCACATCGGCCTCGCCCTGATACCAAGCCGCGCCTTTTAAGCCATAAGGCCCGAGCGGGGCGATCATCGCGTTGTAGATGGTTGCAGCGCCGTTTGGTCCGGCCCAGGGCGCCGATGGCGGCGAGGCGATGTTCGCGGCAACTTTTGAATATTGCCAGCCGTCCGCGAGTTGCTTGGTCGAACCGCCGGCAAGGCTGAGCTTGACCTTTTCGGCTGGGCCCGCGAGCCCGCCGGGCCCCCAGCTGTTGCGGACGAAGACGATGACTTCATTGTCGCCCGCCTTCAGGATACCGGGCGCAATCTGGTAGTTGCGCTCTGCGGCCCAGTCGTTAGTGCTCCCGACGCCGACGCCATTGACGAAGGTCTGGTCCATGTCGTCGAGAACTCCGAGCGACAAAGTGGCACTGCGCGCTGCTTCCGCAGCACTCAGGGTAACCGTCCGCCGCAGCCAAACTGCTCCGGTATAGTCCACCCAGTCCGGTCCCCATTCATTGAAGAAGGCCATCTTTGGGACTGGCTGCCAGGGGAGGCGACGGCTTGTCACCCACGGTTCATTGCCAGCTACGTCGCCGCTTTGCTGCCGCCACCATGCGCCCCAATCTTCACCAAACTTGCGCGCCGCTTGAGCGGGATCGCGGCGGAAGGTCGCGATGAGATCGACCATGGCATTGCCATCGGTCGAGCGGACGGCCGCTTCGTTCATCCACGCCCGGATCGGAGTCCCGCCCCAGGTCGAATCGATCAGGCCAATCGGCACCTTCTGTGAAGCGCGCAGGTCGCGGCCCATGAAGTAGCAGGCGGCCGAGAAATCCGGGACGGCCTTCGGCGTCGAAAGGTCCCATTTTGGATTCTCCGCAAACCCTGTTTCCGGATTGACCGAAGTGCGCTTGGCGATGGTCGTAATGCGCAACTGCGGGTCGCTTGCGCGCGCAATGTGGCCGGCCCCGCCGAGTGAAGCAGAAACTGGCCATTCCATGTTCGACTGGCCCGAGCAGAGCCAGACATCGCCGATGAGAATGTCCTGCGCGCTGGCGCTGCTTCCGCCCCCACCCTGCACCTGCAGAGTGTAAGGTCCGCCGGCCGCCATGGCCGGAAGCTGGGCGGACCAACGCCCCTGCTTGTCGGCGCGGGTACTGGTCGAAGCGGACGCCAACACGATACTCAGTTGCTCACCGGGTGCCGCAGTACCGTAGATGCGCAGCGGCTGCCCGCGTTGGAGCACGGCATGGTCGCTCAACATCGGGTGCAGCTGCAGCGCCGAGAGCGCCGGAGCAGCGGCGCCCACCAGCAGTGCGGTTGCGAGAGAACGGATTAATCGGCGATCAATGGACATGGCGCTCCTGGCACATCGACTTCAAAAGCAAACAGGTCGCCGGCCTCGGGCTGCTGCGCCAAGGCTTCGGCGCTCATACCTTGACGCGCCGTCGTCGCGTAAGCGGTGCGGAGGTCGGGACCCCCGAACGCGATCTTGGTAATGTTCGCGACCGGAAAGCGAACACGCTGAAGGAGCTCCCCAGCGGGCGAATAACGGCGTGTCTCCCAGCCATCGTAGAGCGATATCCACAGGCAGCCTTCACTGTCGATTGTGGGGCCATCGGGGTAGCCCTCGCCGTCCGCAATCGTCACGAAGAGGCGCTGGCCCTCAAGCGACCCATCCGCTGCGAGATCCGCTGCGTGGATCGTCTTGCCGAGGGTATTCACATAATAAAGGATGCGCCCATCGGGAGAGACTGCCGGACCGTTGGTGATGCAGATGTCGGATATGCCAGCCTGCTGGACCCGCCCATCGACGAAGCGGTAGAATGCCCCGCTGTCCGCTTTTTCGTCATTGTCCATCGACCCGAACCACATCGTGCCGGACGGGTCGGTAACCGCGTCATTGAGGCGGTTGGCGGGAAGGTCCGCCTCGAGTTCCGCAATAAGCGTAAAGCTGCCGTTCTGCTCATCGAACTTGTGGAGCCCGCTCTGCAGCCCGGCGACAAAGCCGCCGCTCCGTAAGGGCAGGATGAAGCCGATCATTTCCGGCGCGTCCCAACTTTGCCTGGCACCGCTCGCGGGGTCTAAGCGGTGGATGCGCTTTTTCTTGATGTCGGTGAACCACAACGCCTGATCTCGCTCTACCCAAACCGGGCCTTCGCCCAGCTCGCATTGCGCATTCCAGACACTTCGCGGTTCACCCGCCATCAGCGCCACCCTGCATCGACGAAATAATCGTGTCCGGTAATCAGCCGCGCGTCATCCGACGCCAGGAACATTACCAAAGCGGCAACATCGTCAGGGACCAGGCGTCCCTTCAGGCATTGCGCATTCACAATCTCCGCCTCGCCCTCAAGGGTGTACCATTTGAGCTGGCGCGGGGTCCGGACATTGCCGGGGATGACGGAGGTCACGCGGATATTGTCGGGGCCAAGGTCGCGTGCGAGCGCGCGGGTCAAGCCCTCGATCGCAGCTTTCGCGGTCTGGTACAGCGGCATGTCGGGCATGCCGAGGTGCCAGCTGATCGAGCCGAGGTTCACAATCACGCCGCCGCCCTGCGCTTTCATCCCCGGGATCACCGCCTGCGCACAGAAGAAGAGGTGTTTGAGGTTCACGCTGAATCGTTCGTCCCAATAATCCTCCGTCACATCCTCGATCTTGTGACGGTCGTCGTTGGCGGCATTGTTGATCAATATGTCGAACGGGCCGCTGTCGGCAATTGATTGCTTTACGCCCGCGATATCGGTCAAATCGGTGTGGATGAATTTAGCGCCCGTGCGCTCCGCGACGGTGGGCGCTTCGCCGCAAATGTCGAAGAATGTCACCTTGGAGCCTTGCCGGGCAAAGCCCTCCACAAGGCCCTCGCCAATTCCGGATCCGCCGCCCGTGATGAGGACTCGCTTCCCCCGGAGGCTAGGGTAAATGGCGCGTTGATCGCTCGCTTCGTTCACGGTCAGTCCTTTACTGGGTCAGAAGGCCGCGAGCGGCGAGATTGCGCATCAGCGCGCGGACGCCGAATTCCCAAGGCGGGGCGTCCCGCGAGGTGGTCACGCGATTGACAAGCGTCCCGATTCTGGCGGCGGAGATGCGGACGATGTCGCCGGTTTTATGTGTGAACCCGCGGCCCGGAAAATCGCGGTCCTGCACCGGCGCGAAAAGCGTCCCAAGAAACAATGTAAAGCCATCGGGAAAATGGTGCTCGCTCATCGCCTGGCGCACTAACTCATCCGGGTCCCGGCTGATTTCGCTCATGCGGTTAGTGCCTTCGAGCCTGTATCCTTCAGGTCCCTCGATCACCAGTTCGACGATGGCGCCGCGCACATCGTCCATCGAGAAATGATCGTCGA
Source organism: Sphingomicrobium sp. (assembly GCA_039925325.1). Classification (GTDB taxonomy): domain Bacteria; phylum Pseudomonadota; class Alphaproteobacteria; order Sphingomonadales; family Sphingomonadaceae; genus Sphingomicrobium. The sequence continues at coordinate 6,889 of JBDSZD010000338.1, read as the reverse complement.
ACAGGCGGATGAACGGGCCGATCGCGCAGGACGCATTGTTGTCCTTGGCCTTGGACAATAGCAAGGCGCTGCGGCCTTCGAAATCGCGGAGATTGACGTCGTTGCCGAGCGTCGCACCCTTTGCCCGGCCAGCGCTGTCCACGATTAGCACGACCTCCGGCTCGGGATTATTCCAGTCCGAGTCGGATCGCACGCCGATGGCCGTTCCCCAGCCCACGGTAGACAAGATCGCGGATTTCGTGAAAATCTCCGCATCCGGCCCAATCGCCACCTCGAGATATTGCGACCACAGTCCGGCGGCCAACAGCGCTTCCTTTAGCCGCATCGCCTCTGGAGTTCCGGGCACCACCGAGCGGATGCCGCCACCGATGGTCGATTCAAGGGATTCCCGAATCTCGGCGGCGCGCTTTGCATCTCCGCGTGCTCGTTCTTCGATGACGCGTTCGACGGCGGATACCGCAAAGGTGACTCCGGCCGCCTTGACCACCTGAAGATCCACCGGGGAGAGGAGAAAGGCGGCGGGCTTCGAAGCGGATATCTGCACGAGCAATTCGTCGAGCGAACAAAGGCGCTTTCCATCCACCGCATGCGGATCGTCGTGGTCGAGGAGATCAGCGACTGTGGGAGCGGAACGCGACACGTCGAAGACCGCTCCGGCGCGGATGATGACGGGGGTCGGTCCCTCCTCCAGCAGGAGACGGCCGACGAGAACCGACGCGTCAATATCCGATGGCAGCATCGCTGCCGTGAATGCCTGTTCCAAAACCTCTCCGCCGCTAATTCGCTTGTCGTTGATAGCGCTAACAATCGCTCTACGTGTGGCGGCTGTCAAGTCGCGGGACGAAGTGTCACTTTGCGAGAGCGGGTTTGCCGTCGATAAGGCGATCGAGGGAACGAGGGTTGCTGTCCTTAAGGTCGTCGGGAAGCAATGCTCCCGGCAAATCCTGATAGCAGACGGGACGCAGGAAACGCGCGATCGCCATCGTTCCGACTGAGGTCGAGCGCCCGTCCGCTGTCGAAGGATAGGGGCCACCGTGGACCATCGCATGGCTGACTTCGACCCCGGTCCCAAAGCCGTTGACGAGAATCCGCCCGACCTTCTTTTCGAGCAGGGGAAGGAGCTGCCGCGCCTCCTCATGGTCCGACTCCGAGATGTGCAGCGCCGCCGTCAGCTGTCCTTCAAGCGTTTCAATCACCGAGGTCAGCGCATCTTTACCAGCGCATCGCACGACCAAGGAGCTCGACCCGAAAATCTCTTCCTGGAGACGCTTGTCGGCCACGAAGGCATCGGCGGTGGTTGCGAACAGGCCCGCCTGACCTTGGAAATTGTGGCCCGCCTTACCCCGCGCGATGGTCTCCACCTCGTCATGCGCGGCGAGCGCTTCGACGCCCTCGCAATAGGATTTGTGGATGCCCGGCGTCAGCATGGTTGCGGGAGCCGCTTCCTCCAGCGCTTCCGCCGCGGCGGCCAGGAAATTGTCGAGGCCCGGGCCTTCTTCAGCGAGGATCAGGCCGGGGCTGGTGCAGAATTGCCCCGCACCCATCATCAGCGAACCGACGAACGCCTTGGCAATCGTCGGACCACGTTCCTGAAGCGCTCCCGAAAACAGGATGACGGGATTGATCGAACTCATCTCGGCGTAGACTGGGATCGGTTCGGGGCGAGCAGCGGCGATCTTCATTAGCGCCGTTCCACCGCCGCGAGAGCCGGTGAAGCCGACAGCCTTGATGCGTGGGTCGGCGACAAGTCCTTGTCCGATCTCGCGGCCGGTATCGATAAGGAGCGAGAAGACACCTTCCGGCAGTCCGCTGGCGGCAACAGCCTGCTGGATCGCGCGACCGACCAGCTCCGACGTGCCGGGATGAGCCGAATGCGCCTTCGCCACCACCGGGCAACCGGCGGCAAGCGCGGACGCCGTGTCGCCGCCTGCAACCGAGAAAGCGAGCGGAAAGTTGGACGCACCGAATACGGCGACCGGACCCAGCGGGATCATGCGTGAACGCAGGTCGGGGCGGGGGAGGGGCTGGCGGTCCGGCATCGCGGGATCGATGCGAACGTCAAGATAATGTCCGGCGCGGACGACCGATGCGAACAGCCGCAGCTGATTGACCGTGCGTCCGCGTTCCCCCTCAATACGGGGACGCGGAAGACCGCTTTCGGCCATGCAGCGTTCAACCAGTTCTTCGCCAATGCCGAGAATGTTCTCAGCGATCGTCTCAAGCAGCTTGGCCCGCACTTCCGGATCCGCGTTGCGGTATGGATCGAACGCCTCCCACGCGAGCGCGCAGGCTTGGTCGAGCTGTTCCTTGGTCGCACCACCGAACCCCGGCTCAAGCTTCTCGCCGGATTCGGCGTTGATTCCCCGAAGTTCCCCGACCGTGCCTTTGACAGCCTGGCCGCCGATGAACATCTCTCCGTTGATCATGCATTCTCTCCTTTGAGCCGACGGCCAACCTTGAGCGGCGCTATTGTCTCAAGCGCCCTGCAGGTCCAACCTTTTCGTATGGTGGTAGCGCTACCATTTGGGGAGCGCCGACGCTAGTGCCAAGGGCAAGCCAACAGGCTAAGCTTGGCGTCCAGGAGAGGAACCCGATCGATGTTTAGTAAGAATCGTCGCACAATCGCCACCGTCGCGTTGCTTCTTGCAGCAGCGTCCGCACCTGCTCTTGCCCAGACTGCAAGCCAGCCGTGGCTCAATCCTGCGCTAACTGCAGACGAGCGCGCGTCGTTTGCGCTGGCGCAGATGACAAACGAGGAGAAATTGAGCCTCTTGTTCGGTTATTTCGCGACTGATTTCGGAGCCGATTACAAGGCGCCCAAGGCGGGGCGCTACGGGTCAGCCGGCTATATTCCCGGGATTCCGCGTCTAGGCATTCCGCCACAATGGGAAACTGATGCCGGGATCGGCGTTGCGACTCAGGGCGGAGCGGCGCAGAAGCGGGAGCGAACCGCGCTTCCCTCTGGAATGGCGACGACCGCGAGCTGGAACCCGGACACGGCCTTTGCCGGTGGCCGCATGATCGGTTCGGAAGCGCGGTCCTCCGGGTTTAACGTCATGCTTGCCGGCGGCGTGAATCTGACCCGCGACCCGCGCAACGGTCGCAATTTCGAATATGGCGGGGAAGACCCGCTCCTCGCCGGAACGATGGTGGGAGCCCAGATCGCCGGCATCCAGTCGAACAACATCATCTCGACGATCAAACATTATGCGCTGAACGATCTGGAAACCGAGCGCAGCATCCACGATGCGCGGATCAACCGGGGTGCCGCTCGGATGTCCGATTTGCTGGCGTTCCAGTTCGGCGTCGAACGCGGCAATCCCGGGTCAGTCATGTGCTCTTACAACAAGCTCAACGGCGATTGGGCGTGCGAGAACAAGTGGCTGCTGACCGATGTGCTGCGTAATGACTTCGGCTTTCGGGGCTATGTGATGACCGACTGGGGCGCAACCCACAGCACCGTGAAGGCCGCGATGGCAGGTCTCGATCAGGCCTCGGGTTGGCCGTTCGACAAGGAGCCCTATTTCCGTGAGCCGCTCGCCAAGGCGGTCGCTTCGGGGCAGCTTCCAGAAGCGCGGTTGAACGAGATGGTGACCCGCATCCTGCGGTCAATGTTCTCACTTGGCCTCGTCGACCACCCCGTGAACGAGGGCGGTGCAATCGACTTGGCGGCGCATGCCGAAGTCACACGCAAGGATGCGGAGGAAGGCGCGGTCCTGCTGCAGAACCGCGGAAATATCCTGCCGCTGACGTCGCGTGCAAAGCGTATCGTGCTGATCGGCGGTCATGCGGACAAGGGCGTCCTTTCCGGCGGCGGCTCATCCCAGACCTATGCGGTCGGCGGCAATGCGGTTCCGGGGCTCGACCCGAAGGGTTGGCCGGGGCCGGTGGTTTATTACCCATCCTCTCCGCTCAAAGCGATCCAGCGGCTCGCGCCGGGAGCGACCGTCACTTACATTGATGGGCGTGATCCCGCCGCAGCGGCTCGCGCCGCAGCCAGAGCCGACGTGGCGCTGGTGTTCGCCAACCAGTGGGCAACCGAGTCCATCGATGTGTCCGTCGTGCTGCCGGACAATCAGGATGCGCTGATCGACGCCGTCGCCGCCGCCAACCGCAACACAATCGTCGTGCTCCAGACCGGCGGGCCGGTGTTGATGCCGTGGAAGCAGCGCGTGGCTGGAATCCTTGAGGCTTGGTACCCGGGAACAGCGGGCGGCCAGGCAATCGCCAATTTGCTGTTCGGCAGGGTCAATCCTTCGGGCCATCTGCCCGTCACCTTCCCGATCAGCGAAGCGCAGCTTCCGCGCCCGGTGCGACCGGGGACCGGCTTGCCGGCGGGGCAAACGTTCACCATCGAGCATCCGGAAGGCGCGGCAGTCGGCTACAAATGGTTCGATGCGCGCGGGCTGCAGCCTTTGTTCCCGTTCGGTCACGGGCTTAGCTATACGAGCTTCGCGATGAGCGGACTGACCGCCGCACCCGGCGCAGACGGCGGAGCAACGGTCAGCTTCACGGTCCGCAACACCGGCAAGCGCCGCGGCGCAGAGGTTGTGCAAGTCTATGCCGCTCCCGCCAACGGAGGGTGGGAAGCACCGAAGCGGCTCGCGGCGTTTGGCAAGGTCGATCTCGCTCCCGGAGCATCGAAGCGGCTGACCCTCAACGTCGACCCGCGCCTGCTCGCCATGTTCAACGAAGGAACCAACAGCTGGGATATTGCCGGCGGAACGTATCGCTTCATGCTCGCCAGGTCGGCGCGCGACATTGGCAGTACGGCGACGCTTCAGCTTGCGCCGAAGAGCTTGCCTGGCAGCTGGCGTCCAGTCGGAGTTCCGGGCCAGCCCGCCGGCGGTACGCTCGGCGAGCGCGGGCGTTAGGCCGTAGTGGGTCTTTTCGAAACGTGGCTTAAAAGCCGGTCGCCTGCTTGCGACCCGTTGCGAACATTCACGTAATACGCGAACTACTTGCGATGCGAGTTTCCATTGCGACATTTGGGCAGGTGTGCGCCTGGACTACGGGTCTGCAACCGACGGCAGCGTACATCGCCGCAGCGCGGCGATGAGCGGCCACAACAATCGCACGCTGCTTATAGCGTTTGGAGCGAATCTTGGCATCGCCGTGTCGAAATTCATCGCCGCTGGGCTGACCGGCTCGTCGGCAATGCTGACGGAGGGCGTGCACAGCGTAGTCGACTCCACGAACCAGCTTCTGCTCATTTGGGGGCGTCGCCAATCGCGCAGACCAGCCGACCATCTTCATCCGTTCGGCTATGGGCGCGAGCTCTATTTCTGGAGCTTTGTCGTCGCGGTTCTTGTCTTCGCCCTCGGAGCGGGCGTGTCTGTCTACGAAGGCATCATCCACATCCGCCATCCGGAAAAAGCGGTCTCGCCGCTGATCGCTTACGCAGTTCTCATTTTCGCGCTTCTGCTTGAAGGGGGGTCAACGTGGGCGGCTTTTCGGGACTTTAAGGAGGCGAAAGGTGGGTTGGGTTGGTGGGAAGCCGTCCGCCGTTCAAAGGATCCGCCAGCATTTATCGTCTTGCTCGAAAACGGTGCCGCGATGGCTGGTCTGCTGGTCGCCGCATTGGGGCTTTTTCTGTCGGAAACGACCGGCAATCCGTTTTTTGACGGGGCTGCATCCGTAGTTATCGGTGGCATTCTCGGTCTGACGGCGTTGCTCCTTGCTGTTGAGTCTAAGGCATTGTTGATCGGCGAGGCTGCGGATCCGGATCTGGTGGAGGGGCTCAGGATGCTAGCCATCACTCATAGCGAGATCACCGGGGTTGGAGAGATACTTACAATGCATTCGGCCCCGGATGAAATTACTGCGATGATCAGCGTGGATTTCGACGACGCAATTTCCGCCGGTCAGGTTGAGTTGATAGTCCATCGGATTGAATGCGAGGCTGGTGCGCGCTGGCCGGAGGTTAAGCGGCTATATATTCGCCCGAGGCGCCACGCACAGGAAAGAACTTCGCTCTCCGGCTCCTCTGCTTAACGCCGCATCGAGGCACCTCACTCTTCCATTCAAACCGGCAATCGGCGCCCTTCTCGCGCGCTCTGTCTGGCCAGTGCGATGATGTGCATCACCTGGCGAGCATCGCCGGGATCGACCGGAACGGCCGCGCCGTCGATTATTGCATCGGCCACCGCCTCGTAGAAATCGCAATAGCGTCCGCGTTCGGAGCGCACAATTTCCGTCCGCCCGTCCGGACCTGTCAGCTTGCCGTCGCTTGGGTCGATGCCGAAATCCGGATCGAGCGGGTGGGCGCCGCCCTTCATAGCCGCCTCCTGCGGATCGAGGCCATATTTCACGAAGCTTCCGTGGTCGCCGTGGAGTGCGAAACGGGGGCGGGCGCCGGCAATCAGGGTCGAACAGCCCAGGATCGCCCGCATCGAGCCATAGTGCAGAATCAGCTGGAAATAATCGTCGATCTGCGAGCCTTGCCGCTGCGCCACGATGTCGCAGCTGAGCGACACAGGTGCGCCGAACAACTGCAGCACCTGATCGATCATGTGCGGACCGAGATCGTTGAGAATACCGGTCGTGCCATCGGGCACTTCCTTCCAGCCTTCGCGCAAGGCTGGGCGGAAGCGGTCCCAGTGGGCTTCGTACAGCTGGATCGCGCCAAGTTCGGGCATCGCTTTGCGCACGGTGAGGAAGTCGCTGTCCCACCGGCGATTGTGAAAGACCGTGAGCTTGCATCCCTTGCTTTCGCAGAGCGCGATCAACTCGTCGGCCTGATCAAGCGTCGCGGTGAACGGCTTGTCGATCACGACGTGCTTACCGGCGTCCAGCGCTTGACGAGCGATATCAAAGTGCGTGGCGTTGGGAGAAGCCACGACCACCAGATCGCAGCGGTCCAGCAGGCTCGAGAGGTTGGCCACCGCAC
>JBDSZD010000337.1:0-2311 GCA_039925325.1 Sphingomicrobium sp. | reverse complement strand
GAGGTGTTGGCGGCCTGCATCACCGCGACGTGCTGCGCGGCTTCCTCGATCCGCTTGCCCGCAAGGTCGTCGAGCCCCGTGGTTCCGATCAGGATCGGGACACTCGCCGCGATGGCGCGGTCAAGACTTGCCGGCAATGCCGCGGGGACGGAGAAATCGACGAGGACGTCGGCGTGATCCTGACCGATCGCGAAGCCGGATTGCGCAGCCACCGCAGCGGCGATGGCCCGGCCCATGCGGCCGTTGGGGGCGATGAGGCCAATCCGGATCGGCTGCTGGTCGGTGCGCATGCCGCTGCTTAGCGAAGCCGCTCGGCCAAGGCGAGTGCGGCGGCGGGCGCGCGGACCTTGGCGCCGTTGATCATGAAGATGTAGCTGTCCCGGCCTTCAGCGGACCAGCTTCGCGCCCGCTCGGCGAAGTTTTCAAGCGCGTCATCGTCGTAGCCGGTCGGGACATCCTCATTCATTCGCTTGAGGCGCGCATAAGCGAAGTCCGCGGTCGGCTCGTCGATGCACGGGACTTCATCGGCGTCGCCGAAGACGATGGCGACGTTCCTCGCTTTGCACAGCGCGAAGAAGCGGTCGTCCCGGAAGCTTTCGTGATGTGGCTCGATCACGTGGCGGAGCGGAATTCCATCGATCTGGTCTGGCAGGAGGTCGATGAAGCCGGCGATATCGTCGCGGTCGAACTGCCGGCGCGACGCGAACATCCACAGGATTGGCCCGAGCTTGGGGCCTAGTGCGGACATGCCTTGGGCGAAGAAGTTACCGATCCCTTCTGCGCCTTCGCCGAGCTTTGCGCGCGTGACGCAGAAACGGGAGCCCTTGATGGCGAACTGGAAGCCGTCCGGGACGGTCGCGGCCCATTTATCCCAGCTCTTCGGGCTCTGGCGGCCGTAGAATGTGGCGTTGATCTCCAGCGTCTGAAACCGGCGCGACCCGAATTCAAGCTCGCGCGACTGCGGCCATTTGTCGGGATAGAAAGTCCCGCGCCACGGCGGGAACGTCCAGCCGCCGATGCCGATACGGATTTGCGGTTCGCTCATGCGCCTGCCAGTTTAGGCGGGTGAGGGACATTCGCAACATCGTCATTCTAACCGGCGCCGGCGTTTCCGCTGAAAGCGGCGTCGCCACCTTTCGTGCGGCGGACGGCCTGTGGGAGGGTCACCGGGTCGAGGATGTCGCGACGCCCGAGGCTTTTTCCCGCGACCCGGCGTCGGTGCACGCCTTTTACGACGCCCGGCGCGCCCAGCTCGGAACCGTCGAACCGAATGCGGCACACCGGGCGCTGGCGCTGCTCGATGCGGAGTGGCCGGGCGAGCTGCTGCTGGTCACGCAGAATGTCGACGATCTGCACGAGCGCGCCGGATCGAAGCGGCTGCTCCACATGCATGGCGAGCTCAAGAGCGGATGGTGCCTTGCCTGCCATGGGCGGTTCGGGTGGATGGGAGCGATGGGTGAGGGGGCTGTCTGCACGTCCTGCGGCATAGCGGGCAGTGTGCGCCCCGACATCGTCTGGTTTGGCGAGATGCCATACGCAATGGAGCGGATCGAGGCGGCGCTGCAGCTATGCGACCTGTTCGTCTCGATTGGGACTTCGGGAGCGGTCTATCCGGCCGCCGGATTTGTGCAGACGGCGCGCTATTGCGGGGCTCACTGCCTCGAGATGAACTTGGAGCCGAGCCAAGGAAGCATTTTCTTCCACAAGAGTCGGATGGGCGCTGCCGGAAAGCTGGTGCCGAATTGGGTGGCAGAGGTGCTTGGCCGTTCTCCTGCGAAGGCAGGAGCCTAGGCCGGCGAAGCCGTTTTGAGCGCTGCGCGCGACTGGGCCCCTGCCTTCGCAGGGGGACACATCATTCCGCCCATTCCAGCCCAATGTCGCGGTACAGGCTGCGGTCTTCATCCCAGCGCGGGTTGACCTTGACGTGCAGGAACAGGTGGACCTTGCGGCCGAGATGTTCGGATATGGCCTCGCGGGCGGCAGCGCCGATGGCCTTCAGCTGGCTTCCGCCCTTGCCGAGCACGATCGCTTTCTGGCTGTCGCGTTCGACCAGGATTTGCTGGTGGATCATGGTCGACCCGTCTCTGCGATCCTCCCATTTCTCGGTCTCGATGGCCGTCGCATAGGGCAGTTCGGAATGGAGGCGGTTGTAGATCTGTTCGCGGGTCAGTTCGGCCGCGACCATGCGGTCGGTGGCATCGCTCAATTGGTCTTCGGGGAAATGCCACGGGCCTTCGGGCGTAGCGTCGGCAAGGGCCTGCCTGAGATGGTCGACACCGTCGCCGGTGGTGGCGCTGATCATGAACACGGA
>JBDSZD010000336.1:0-3132 GCA_039925325.1 Sphingomicrobium sp. | reverse complement strand
CACCTGCGGCAGCCGGTGCGGCGACTTGCTGTTCGATCACGACTGGCGGTTCGTCTTCCGGATCCGCGTGGTCGCCGCGCTAAGCTCGGGCGGTGCCTATCTGGAGCGCGTCGCCTATTTCACTGCTGGCAGCCGGTGCGGCGAGCGCCTGGTGAGCTGGGGCTCCGATAATCTCGAATGCCTGATCAACCGCGCCAAGCCCGCCCATACCATCGTCCTCATCGCCTACGACCTCGATCCGGAGCCGTCGCTCTGGTTCGACTTCACGCTTAATTAAGGAGCCGCAATATGCATCGGATCGACACGTCCGGAAACGTCAATAACCGCTTCAGCAACGGAAACCCGCAAGCCGGGCAGCTGGCCACTTTGGTCTCGGCCGAATGGTTGAACGACGTCCAGGAGAATATGCTGGAAGTGCTGGAGCAGGCCGCCATTGCGCCTGTGAAGGGCGCGGAAAACCAGCTCTATCTGGCGATCGTCGCGCTGATCGCGGCGGGCGGCGGTGGGGGCGGCGGCGGCGGATCGGTGCCGATCACGCGCCTGGTCAACGCTGCCGGGATCGCCACGGGCGGCGGAGCGCTCAATAACGACATCACCATCACTGTCGCCAAGGCGCTGACGGCCGACATCCTGGCCGGAACCGACGACGTCAAGGCGATCACGTCCCTTGGCCTCGCCGCCGCATTCGCCGGGACCTTTTCTGGAACCGGCTACGCCAAGCTGCCGGGCGGATTGATTTTCCAGTGGGGCGCCGGGACCGCGGCCGGCAATGCCACCACCATCTTCACGCTTCCGCTGACCTTTCCGAACGCCTGCCTGTTCGCCGCGGTCGAAGGCGGTTCGACCGATCTCAATGCTCAGGACAACAATCCGTTCGTCGCCGGCAGGGGCACCGGCAGCATCTCGGTGTTCAGCGCGCGGGACGCCGGCACGACCGTCAACTGGATGGCGCTCGGCAATTAGGAGAAGAGACGATGGCAAGGTTTTTCAGCCCTTCACGCAAGGGCTTCTTCGACGAAGCGATCCACGGTTTGCGCGAGCTGACCGTGGTCGATCAGGACGCACTCGACCTGCTCCAGGCTAAATGTCTGGAGGAAGGTGAGGAGAGCGACGCTTGCATGCTCCTCTCGCTCGATCCACCGACCAGATCGGTCGATAATCCCGATACTTTGATCCCCGATGACGCCATCGAGCTGAGCGAGGCCGACTATGCGGAGCTGCTCGGCCAATTATCGGAAGGGCAGGAGCTGAAGCTTGTCGACGGCCGCCCGGCCGCGGTCGAGCGCGACGTGCCCGTCGAGGAGCAGCTCGCCGCCGTTCGCCGCCGCCGCAATCGCGCGCTCGCATCGACCGACTGGACCCAGCAGCCGGACGCGCTGACCGCCGCCAGGCGCAAGCTGTGGGCCGATCATCGCAAGGCGCTGCGCGACCTCCCGGCGATGCTTGAGAAGGCGGTCAAAGCCGGCAGGCCGGTCGAGAGCGTCAAATTCCCCGATCCGCCCAAGGACTGATGCATGATCTACGACTACCGCCGCGGCAGCACGATCCTGATCGGCCTCGATGCTGTGAAGGGCGACGTCGCCGCGGTCAGCGCGATCACGGCCGAGCTGAAAGCGCTCCCGCCTGGCGGGAACGTGCCGGACGACGCGACGCCGGTCGCGACCTTCGTCATCGCGCCGCGAGCGGCAAGCCCGACCCAGCCGGCAGGATGGACGCTGTCGCTGTCGGCTATCGTTTCCCAAGGGCTTACGCCGGGGCTGTATCGCACGGACGCGCGGATCGAGATTGCGGGCGGTGTCGTCTTCACCGAACCGCTCGACCTTCGCATCGCCGAGCCAATCACGGTGCCGCAATGATCCTCGCCTTGCGCTGGAGGCAGTGCGAGCCTGCGATCGTCACCCGCTGGCGGCCGCAGCGCCGTGCCGCCGCGATGCCGCCACGCCCGGCAGAGACCGCGCTCGCGGTTTTGATCGGACCGCCCGGCCAGGATTCGCTCGATGCAATGGAGCTCGTGCTGGAGGCAGCCGAAGCGATCGGTGGCCATCGCGTCTGTTATGTCGGCAGCGACGATCTTGCGCGTCTCGCTGACCCTTCCACGGCAGCCGCATTGCGGCCGGCCGGGGTTAGCCTTGGCGCGGCAATGGCGGGCGCTTCTGTGCAAATTCAGGGTGGCGGGATGATCCGGGAGTTGGGCTGGAGCTGGGCTCCTGGTCCTGTCTACCTGGCTGCTGGAGGCACTCTTTCCCAGACACCGCCGATGTCCGGCGCGATCTACCAAGTCGGCGTGTCGGCCGGCCCACAGAGAATGCGAATAATCCCGCTGCTGATTGCGCAGCTCAATTGAAGTGAAGGACGTTTGAATGGGTGATTTTCTGAAATTAAGCGGCGGCGTCCCGACCGATGCCAACGCTTTGAACGCTTCTGCGGGAGCCGGCGATGCCGGCAAGCTGGTGAAGCTCGACGCCGCGGGCAAGATCGACGGCACGATGATGCCAACCGGCGTCGGTTCCGAGACGCGGACGATCACGGCGTCTGAAGCTCTTGCAGCCGGCGACCTCATCAATATCTGGAACTCGACCGGAGCGAAGGTTCGCAAGGCCGATGGAAACTCGGCCGGCAAGGAGGCGCACGGATTCGTGCTTGCCGCGGTCGCCAATGGCGCCGCGGCGACGGTCTATCCCGAGGAGAACGTGATCTCCGGGCTGACCGGGCTCACCCCCGGCGCGCGGATGTTCCTCGGCACGACGGCCGGCCAGTCGGTGGCCGTCGCACCGTCGACGTCGGGGCAGGTGGCGCAGGAGATCGGGGTCGCGCTTTCCACGACCGAGATCATGTTCCGGCCGCGCCAGCCGATCACGCTCGCCTGAATTGAATGGCGGCGCGCCGTGCCCTTGTCCTGGTCGGCGGCGCGCCGGCCGAACTGCCGGCAGCCGACACTTTGGTCGGCGCGGCCGATCCGTACGCGCGCACGAAGCTTGCCGCTGACTTCTCCAATTCGACGGTCACTTTTAACACCATCACCGGCTTCACCTACACGCCGCCCGCCAATACCGATTTCGAGATTGAAGCGTGGCTGCTGATCCAGACCGCCACGGCAACCGTACTTCCGCGCGTTGGCATTTCGATCGGGGC
>JBDSZD010000335.1:0-2365 GCA_039925325.1 Sphingomicrobium sp. | reverse complement strand
GGATAGTATCGATCCATGCGCTGGATGAGCTTGGGGATGAGCTTGAACGCTCGCACCGTGTCCGTGATCCGGTCGGCGTAATAAGCCTCGGGGCCAAGCTCACCGCGGATCCATTCGCGCAGGAACGGCTCGGCCGTCTCCCACATGTTGATGTCGGGATCGAGCGCGGTTGCGACGCCTTCCTCCATCACCATCGTCTTTTGCAGCAGCAGCAAATGCGGCTGGGTCGGCATGTCGAAATCGCGAGTGATCGAGAACAGGCTTTCGAGCATCCGCCCGACGGAGATTTCCTTGACCGGAAGCCCGCGGATCGGTTCACCCGCCGCGCGCAATGCGGTCGCGAATTCGGCGACATTGTGATGCGACGGGACATATTGCGCTTCGAAGTGAATTTCCGCGACGCGGCGGTAATTGCCGGTGATCAGTCCGTAGAGAATTTCGGCGAGCCACACGCGCGCCTGTCGGTCGATGCGGCCCATGATTCCGAAATCGATCGCGGCGATGCGCCCGTCGGGCAGCGCGAACAGATTGCCCTGATGGAGATCGGCGTGGAAGAAGCCGTCGACGACGGCTTGACGAAGGAAAGCGCGAACGAGAATCGCGGCGAGCGCCTTGGTGTCGTGCCCCGCTGCGACCAGAGCGTCGCGATCGTTGAGCTTGACGCCATCGAGCCACTCGAGCGTCAGCACGCGCCGCGCCGTGCGCCGCCAATCGATCTCCGGCACGTGAAATTGCGGCTCGGCGATCATATTTTCGCGCAGTTCCGAAGCGGAGGCGCCCTCCCGCTGCAGATCGAGTTCGCGCGCGGTCCACTGGCGGAAATGGGCGACGACCAGACGGGGGCGGAGCCGCTGCGCTTCGCCGCCGGTATTTTCCACATAAGCGGCCGCCCATTCGTAGGTCTCGATCGCTTTGGCGAATTCCTCTTCGACGCCGGGCCGCAGCACCTTGACCGCAACCTGACGGCCTTCGGTGGTCACCGCGCGATGGACCTGCGCGATCGACGCCGCACCGACCGGCTCCGGATCGAATTCGGAATATAGTGATTCGAGTGGGACGCCGAACGCCGTTTCGATCGCCTGACGGATGGCGGGGAAGGGCGCGGGCGGAAGGTTGTCCTGCAATGCGGACAGATTCTCCGCCGCGCGCGCGCCGACCAGATCGGGCCGCGTGGACAGGGCCTGCCCAAGCTTGATCGCCGCCGGGCCGATTTCCTGCAAGGCCTTGGCATATTGCGGAGTCGCTGGCATCCGCGCGCCGAAGCGCGCAATCCGGACCAAGGTCTTCACTCGGGGTGGTGTCAACGGGTCATGCTCGATGCCGTGCAGCGCGCCGTGGCGGGCGAGCGTCCGGCCCCATTTGAGCAGCCGCCAGAGATGGACGACGGTGGCGGTCAAATCTTCCACCCGCTCCAGATGCAGACCAGCCCGCCAAGGATCGGCTCGGCCTTGGTGCTGGTGAAGCCGGCGCCGGCGATCATTGTACGAAACGCCTCGACACGCGGGAAGCGGCGGATCGATTCGACCAGATAGCGGTAGCTCGCCTCGTCATCGGCGACGGCTTTGCCGATGCGCGGGATGACATTGGTCGAAAAAGCTTCGTAAAGGCTGGCGAAACCCGGCCATTCGCTGCTCGAAAATTCGAGGCAGTAGAAGCGTCCCCCGCGCTTGAGTACGCGATGCGCTTCGGCCAGTGCCGCAGGAATATCGGTCACGTTCCGGATGCCAAAGGCGATCGTATATGCGTCAAAGGAAGCATTCGCGAAACTCAGCGCTTCCGCATTTTCGACCTTCCAGTTGAGACCCGTGATGCCACGCCGCCGCGCCCGCTCTTCCCCGACCCCCAGCATATCCGCGTTGATGTCCGCTACGGTCACGTGCGCGCTGCGCTTCGCCATGCGGAATGCGATGTCCCCGGTGCCGCCAGCCATGTCGAGGATGTCTTCATCGGCGCGTGGCTTAACGCGGTTGACGAACCGGTCCTTCCACAGCCGGTGCATTCCGCCCGACATCAAATCGTTCATCAAATCGTAGCGGCGCGCCACCGAGGAGAAGACTTCGCCAACGCGGCGCGTCTTTTCGCCCGGCGTGACGCGCTGGTCGCCGAAATCCACCTGATCGCTCATCGGCGCGGCTCTAGCGACCTCTCACCGCCATTGCGAGCGCAGCGAAGCAATCCCGTCCGCGCAAAACTGGATTGCTTCGTCGCTGCGCTCCTCGCAAGGACGTCGCTATGCCAGAGCTTCCCGAAGTCGAGACAACCGTGCGCGGGCTGGCACAGGTGCTGCAAGGGCGGCGGATCGAGCGCGTCGAGGTGCGGCGGGCCGATCTGCGGCGGGCGTTTCCCGAAGACCTCGGACAGCGGC
>JBDSZD010000334.1:0-2193 GCA_039925325.1 Sphingomicrobium sp. | reverse complement strand
GGTGCCGCGAAGTCATAGGCGATCCACAAAATGCCCGCCGCCCACAGCAGCGCCATCCAGCGACTTTTGAAAATCGTACTGTGGCGCATCGGGATCATTGCACCGTCATACATGCAAGCGCTTAAGGGGGCGTTAGCTCCCAAAACCAAAGTAGTCCGAAGAAAGATCAGCTCCTTAACCCGCGTCCGGAGCGGGCACTTTCGAGCGGCTGAAGCGCAGCGCGCCAACCATCCCCCCAAGCGCCAGAAGGACCCCGACAACGGCCAACACCGTCCAGCGATAGCCCTCGATCCAGGTCGAGAAGCTCATCGCGATCAGGGGGACGAGGACGCTGGAATAAGCCGCTTTGGCCGGGCCGATCTTGCGCACGACCGGGAAATACAAGCTGAAGGCGAGCGCCGAGGCGGCCAGGGCAAGATAGAGCAGCCCGGCGACATAGCCTGCCCGATATTCGAACACGGGCGGTCCGGTGAAGGCGGACGCGAGCAACGCGTCGACCGCTGCGCCGATCGCCATCGACCAGGCGAGCAATGTGAACAAAGGATAAGCCCGCACCCGGTCGCGGGCCTGGAAGACATTGGCCACCGATGCGCCGAGGACCCCGACGAGGGTCAGTCCGATGCCGATGACGATCTCTTGAGTTCGTCCGGGATGCTCTCCGAGTTCATGCGCGAACAGCAGGAGAACGCCGGCGAGCGACGGCAACGACCACCACAGGAATTTGCTCGACGGCCGCTGACCAAGCAGCGCCCAACCGAGCAATGTATTGGGGATCAGCAACAGCGCGAAGACGGTGGCGACAAGGCCGGAAGTGATGAATTTTTCCGCCAGATAGACCGCGTTGAAATTAACGGTGAACTGGCTGATCCCGATGCCGAGCGCGGCAAGCAATCCGCCGCGATCGAGCTTGAGGGTCTCCCCTTTTAACCGCGCGAGAATCGTCATTGCGATTGCCGCGATGGCGAACCGGTAGGTGATCGACCATTGCGCCGGGACCGCCGACAGCTGGTCGCGGATTACGATCCAGGTCGAGCCCCAGATCGCGGTGAAGACGATGAAGGGGATAATGACCGAAACCAGGTTCGATCGCTGGTGGTCCGTCACAGCCCTTGGATCGCCGAGGCGAGTTTGGTCACGTCCTCCGGAGCCTGGTCCCAGCTTGCCACCAGGCGGATTTCTCCGGGGCCCCAGTCGTAAAAGTCAAAACCGGCTGATCGCAAGGCCGCTGCCTCCGCCGCCGTCACCCGCAGGAAGACCTCATTCGCTTCGACGGGATAGACCAGCCGATCGGGCGCCGCCGCAGCAATGGCCTGCGCCGAGCGGTTGGCGCCCCGGCCATTGTCCAACCACAGATCGTTCTCCAGCAGCGCCAGAATCTGGGCGGCAAGAAAGCGGCCCTTGGAGAGAAGGTGCCCGGCCCGCTTGCGCCGAACCACGGCTTCCTCCGCGAGGTCGGTTCTAAAGAAGATCAGCGCCTCGGCACAAAGGCCGCCATTTTTGACGAAGCCGAAGCTCAACGCATCGACCCCGGCACGCCATGTCAGATCGGCCGGGGACTCGCCCGTCGCGGCGACCGCATTCGCGAAGCGCGCACCGTCCATGTGCAACCCAAGCCCGAGCCGCCGCGCGGTTTCGCCGAGCGCGGCAACTTCCGAAGCGCGATAGGACAGGCCATATTCGGTGGCGTTCGTGATCGACAGCGCCCGCGGCTGAACCTGATGCACATCTTTGCGAATTCGCGCGCAGGCGGATTCAACCGCGGACGGCTCGACCTTCGCCCCGGGTCCGTCGAGCAGGATCAGCTTTGCGCCATGCGTGAAGAAAGCCGGGGCTCCCGCCTCGTCATTTTCGATATGGGCGTCGCGGTGGCACAGGATCGCGCCGTGGGGCGGGCACAGTGCCGCCAGCGCGAGGCAATTGGCGGCCGTGCCGGTGGTGACCCACAATGCCCGAACCTGCGTTTCGAACAAATCGGAAAAGGCAATGTCGAGCTTCTGCGACCAGGCATCGCCGTCGTAAGCGGTGTCCACGCAATTTGCGCTCGCGATCGCATCGATCACGGCCGGGTGGGCCCTCGCCGCATTGTCCGAAAAGAACCGCATCTGGCCTCACTCCCAAGCGGATAGCCGGTGCCAAGGCAAGCCAAAGATCGTTAGTGTGCAACAAGGCAAGCTTATGGAGTCGGACGTGGGT
>JBDSZD010000333.1:0-4961 GCA_039925325.1 Sphingomicrobium sp. | reverse complement strand
TCGCCCAGCGCTGAATAGACCATCCGCTGACGCTGAACTCGGTTCTTGCCAAGAAACGCGCTGCTCTCGATCGTCAGCGTGAAATGGCTTTCGCCGGCTGGGTTGTGGCCGCCATGGCCGCGATGCTGCTCGCTATCGTCGATCAGCTCGATCGCGGTCGGCGCCAGATCCGCGTTGAGGCGCGCAAGCATTTCCTGCGCAACCGGGCCGATGGAATGACTGTTCATGGCCCCTATATAGCCGGGTTCGAAAACCGAGGAAGTCAGTGGCGTCGCGTACCAGTAAATATCACGGCAAGGTCGAAGGGACGGAAGCCGTCTGCGCGATCCCCGGCTGTTGCGAACCGGGCGAGTTCAAGGCTCCGATCGAGCCGTCGAGCCCCGACGGCCCCGGTCGCTGGCACCTGCTGTGCCTCGGCCACGTCCGCGAGCACAATGCGCGCTACAATTATTTCAATGGCATGAGCTCGGAAGAGATTTCCGCCGCACAAACCGTTTACGGTGGCTGGGAACGGCCGAGCCGCGCCTTTTCGTCAGCCGGCGCGGATCCAGTGCCGGCGTGGAGCGATTTCTGCGATCCGCTGGACGCGATTGCGGCCCGGTTCCAGCGTGCCGACCGTGGCCCTTTGCAACGCTTTTCGGCGGCGGAGCGCAAGGCCTTGGGCGCTCTCGGGCTTGGCGAGGACGCGGACAGGACGGCGCTTCGCCAACGCTATTCAAAGCTGGTCCGCCGTTTTCACCCCGACCGCAACGGCGGCAATCGCAGTCACGAGGCCAAGCTCGGCGAAGTGATCGAGGCGTATCACCTTCTCAAAGGCGCGCGCGCATTCGCCTGACTATTTGGGTGCGAGTGCGAAATCGACTCGAACCCGCACTTCCGTGCTGTTGATGCCCGGATTGAACGGCACGGGGGGCGGAGCGGGTTGCGCGGCGGTTTGCGCGACGGCGTCCATCGCTGCCATCCGACCGTAAGGCGGCGGCGTATATTGTTCACCGCCGTCATAAATTCCGAGGACTCGGCCGATCTTGAGGTGGGCGGCACCGGCATAGGCCTCGGCCCGCGCTAGCGCTGCTTTATAGGCTGCGGCATAAGCGGAGCGACTGGCGGCCTCGCGGTCGGATACGCGCAACTCGGGTCCGGACAGGACATTGGCACCGGCATCCGTGACCGCGGCGACCGCTTCGCCGACCTTGCCCATCTCGCGGATCTTTACCTCGACCATATTGTCGGCGCGAAACTGGCCGCGTTCGCGCCCATAGTCGATGCGCTGCAGGCTGAGGTTGCGGGTCTGCAGGTCCTCCGGCTTCACGCCGAGCCGTGCAAGCGCCTGCGTCACCTTGTCCATTTTCTCGCGGTTAGCGCGGCTCGCTTCGTTTGCGCTCGGACCCAGCGACTGCACGCCCAGCTGCAGACGGGCTTCGTCAGGCTTGGCTTCGGCTCGGCCCGTGGCACTGACGGTCAGGAATGTTTCGGAACGATCGATGCCGCGCGGATCGAGCGGCGCTTGCCCGCAGGCGGTTATCAGGCAGACGATCGGAACGATGGCTGAGACACGCATTACAGGCTCCTTCTCCAGAGCCGGCATGTTATAGTGTTACATCTGCCCGTCAATCCGCTTCAGTCGCGGTCCGGCGCGCCATACGGGAAATATTTGCGATAGGGGCGAGCATCCTCAACGCATCGGCTGACGGCCGGGAGCGACAGCAGCTCGGCCCGCAGGCTCGATACACGCGGGCAATCGCCGGGAATGCGTTCAATCCAATCGGCATAGAAGAGCGAGGGCGCGGCGGCGCACGTGACCAGCGACACGTGCGGCGGAAGCGCGTGTTCGGAGAGCCAGTGTTCGAGCCACGTGTAGGCCTGCCGGAGCCTGGCCTTGCCCGCATCGATCTCCGCTGCGTTTGGCTCGTCACGAACGCCCAACTCGGGCTTGTCGCGGCTGATGAAGTGCGCGGCGATCACGCGCTGCATGTTCGCCATGACGTAATTGTCGAACACCCGGTCCATCATGCGTGCCACCGCCGCCTCCGCCGGGTCCGCCGGGATCAGCGGTGCCTGGCCAGGGTGATGCAAAGCGAGGTGCTCGACGATGCTTGTCGCCTCGACCACCACAGAATCGCCGTCAACCAGGACCGGGATGTGGCCGCCGGGATGCGCCTTGCCGGGAAACTGCTCGCTCAAAGGACGGTCGCCCGCCATCTCCCTGAATTCGAACGGCGTATCGTTCGCGTAAAGCGCGATCAGGGCCTTCCAAGTGTAGGACGAGAAAAGGTGGCCGTGGAGCGCGAGCGTCACCAGCGCCCCTCGGCCATGGCGCTTTGCCGGGCCTGCTCACGCGCACTGGTCGATTGGGGGCCTGCCCAGCCATGCTCGATTTCGCCGGCGGGTTCGTAGGTGGCGATGATGGCGCCCGATCGGGTCACCTGATGCTCGATCTTCCGCATTGCCTTGGCGGGCGTACCCTCACCGAACAACCGCTTGCCGTGACCAAGCACTGCCGGGAAGATCATTAATGTCAGGTGGTCGAGCAGTCCGGCGGCGATAAGCCCCGGATAGATGGTAGAGCTGCCCTGGATCAGGAGGTCGGGCCCGTCGCTCTCCTTCACCCCCCGCAGGTCCTCGATGCTGCCGACCCGGTGGCTGTTGGACCAGCCAAGGTCCGGGTTTCCGCGAGTCAGCACATATTTGTTCGCGTTGGTGAAGGCCTCGCCCATCGCGATCGCGGAGGCTTCCCCGTCGTCCTTCCCGGCGCGATCGAAGATTTCTCCAATGCCGGTCGCCTCGCCGCCGACATAAGGCCAGTAAGCGGCGAATATGTCATAGGTTCGCCGGCCCAGCAGCAAGTCGTAGTCGGATCCGAAGAAGGCGTCGATCGCCCCGCCGACATCCTCGTCGAAAAATTGCGGCAACCAGCCGCCATGCTCAAACCCGCCGGTGGGGTCTTCGCTCGGCCCACCCGGGGCCTGCATGACTCCGTCGAGCGAAACGAAGGCGCACCCACGAATCTTACGCATCCGCCGTTTCTCCCGCGACGGCGGCTTCGATCTTGGCGATGTCGATCTTGCGCATGGTCATCATCGCTTCGAACACGCGCTTGCGGGCCGCAGGGTCGGAGTCCCCCATCCCCCGCATCAGGGCACGTGGTACGATTTGCCAGGAAAAGCCCCACCGGTCCTTACACCAACTGCATTCGCTTTCCTGACCGCCATTCTGGACGATCGCGTTCCAATAGCGGTCGGTTTCCTCCTGGTCCTCGGTGAACACCTGGAAGCTGACCGCTTCATTCGGCTTGAAGTTGGGACCGCCATTGAGGCCGACAAAAGACTGGCCGAGCAGGGTGAAGTCCACCGTCAACTCGTCGCCCTGCTTGCCGCCGGGAAAGTCGGATGCCGCCTCATAGGGCGCGCCGACTTGGCTGTCGGGGAAGGTGGCCGCGTAGAATTCGGCGGCTTTGCGGGCTTCGCCTTTGTCGAACCACAGGCAGGTGGTGAGCTTATTGGGCATTTCTCATCTCCTCAGGATTTGCGCGGACCGACGAGGCCGAAGGCGGCTCCCTGGGGGTCCATGCCGTTGAGCGCGAACTCGCCGCCCGGAATTTCCATCGGCCCCATCAGCACGGTCCCACCGCCGCTCGTCACAGCCTCGTGAGCCCGATCGATGTCGTCGACGCCGATGTAATAGCTCCACAGACTGATCGGCATCTCGGGCATTTTGCGCATGACCGCGCCGATGCCGGTGCCGTTGTGCTGGATGAAGCGGTATTTGCCCATTTCACCCATGTCCATTTCCCCCTCGTGACCCCAGCCGAAGAGGCTCGTGTAGAAGGCGATGGCCGCGTCGGGATCGGACGTGGACAGCTCGTTCCAGCGGACATGTTGGGGCTGATCGACCGAAAAGGCGTCGCTGACCTTGTCTTCCTGCCCCGCGGGCGGAGTCGGCTTCATGATGTAGAAGGGAGCGCCCTGCGGGTCCGTCACCATGGCGATACGGCCGACGTTCGGAATGTCGGACGCACCCATCAGAACCTTGCCGCCGGCCTGTTCGATCGACGCGACGGTGGCGTTGACGTCATCGACATTGATGTAGCCGAGCCAGACCGGCCGGGCACCATGCGCCGCCATCTCGTCGCTGAGCCGGAGCACGCCGCCGGCATTCCCGCCATCGCGCCGCTTGATCATCCGATACTCGACCGGACCGGGCGCGGCATCGGCGTCAATGTCCCAGCCGACTACGGCGTCGTAGAATGTTTTGGCGCCTTTCGGGTCCGGCGTCATCAGCTCGTACCAGATGAAACTTCCGTGCGCCGAGGTGCACGATTGGGTGTCGACGCTCAGCGCCTCTGTCACGTCCGCCATGTTCATTCCTCCCTCAAGAATTCAATGTGCCGCCGCCGGATCAGGCGTCCACGGGCTCCTTCGCCGTATCGACGATCCGTTCGAAGCCGCCCCAGAACATGCGCTGTCCGTCGAACGGCATGTTTTCGTGGTCGGGCTTCATCCGCTCGTCGGCCATAACCTTCTTCCATCCTTCATCACGGGTCGCCTTGTCGGGCCACTCGATGAAGGAGAAGACTACGCTTTCGCCCTCCTTCGCCTTCACCGCGCGGTAGAAGTCGGTGACTTCGCCCTTGGGCACGTCAACGCCCCACGCCTCGACATCGCGCAAGGCACCATGTTCAAGGAAGATCGGCGCGGCCTTTTCCGCAAGCGCGCGATATGCTTGCTTCTTTTCGGGGGCGACCGGCAGGACGAAGCCGTCGACGTAACTGCCGCCCGATCGGCCTTCATCGACGAAGGCCTCGAACCCGCCCATGACCATTCGCTTGCCGTCGAAGGGCATGGTCTCGCCCATCTCCTTCATCCGCGGATCGCTCATCATCTTCTGGTTCGACGAATCGCGCGTCGCCCGGTCGGGATATTCGAAGAAGGAAAAGACCACCGCTTCATCCTCCTTGGCAGCTA
>JBDSZD010000332.1:0-3155 GCA_039925325.1 Sphingomicrobium sp. | reverse complement strand
ACATCGGCGTGCGGATATGCTGGAGGCGCTGTTCAAGCTTCTCGACGGTGCGGATCACGTCAAAGCCCTGGCGCGCGCAGCTGGGGCAGGAAACGACACGCACCCCGCGATTGCGGATTCCGAGGCTTTTCAGGAGCTCGTAACCGACGCGGACCTCCTCTTCGGGTTCGGCCGACAGCGAGACCCGGATCGTGTCGCCAATCCCTGCCCACAGCAATGCGCCCATTCCGATCGACGATTTGACCGTGCCGCCGATGAGGCCGCCGGCTTCGGTGATGCCCAGGTGGAGCGGGCAATCGACGGCGTCGGCCAGCTGCTGATAAGCCGCGACGGCGAGGAACAGGTCCGACGCCTTGACCGCGACCTTGTAGTTCTGGAAACCGTGATCTTCGAGGATGCGGATATGGTCGAGCGCGCTTTCGACCAAAGCCTCCGGGCAGGGCTCGCCATATTTTTCGAGGAGGTCCTTTTCAAGACTTCCGGCATTGACCCCGATGCGGATCGCGCAGCCATTGGCGCGGGCCGCCGTGACGACCTCCTTCACCCGCTCCGCCGAGCCGATGTTGCCCGGATTGATGCGCAGGCACGCGGCCCCGGCGTCGGCGGCTTCGAGGGCGCGCTTATAGTGAAAGTGGATGTCCGCGACGATCGGGACATTCGCGGCGCGCACGATTTCGCGCAGGGCCATGGTGCTCGCGACGTCGGGACAGGACACGCGGATGATGTCGACGCCCGCTTCCTCGCAGCGGCGGATCTGGGCGATCGTGGCGGCCGCGTCGGATGTCGGCGTGTTGGTCATGGTCTGGACCGTTACCGGCGCATCACCTCCGACGGCGACGCTGCCGATCATGATCTGCCGCGACTTGCGCCGCTCGATGGTTCGCCAGGGACGGATGGAGGACATGGTGTTCATATAGGGCGAGAGGGCTGCCCAATCAAAATATGGCTTAGTCCTTGTCGCCCCAGCGCCAACGCCAGCCGCCTTTCGTTGTCCGCGCGCAAACAATCAGCAACAGGCCGGTCAGTGTGAACACGACCGCCAGATAAGCGAGCATTGAGCTGGGCAAAATCAAGCTGGCGGCGAGAAGGAGCGCCATATAGCCGATCAGGAGCGCCCAGCCCTGCCACGCGATCGGCATGCCCGAGCCGTAGCCATAGCGCGTCGGCTCGAACCATTGGGGTCCGTCACTCATTGATCTTCTCCTTTGGCGGACGCCCGCGCTTGCGCGGTTGCGGGTCGCCAAGTTTGACTCCGCGACCCTTCAGCGCCTCGCGCAAAAGGCACTCGACCTGCGCGTTGACACTGCGCAGGTCGCAAGCCGCCGCGCGTTCGACCGCTGCCCACAAGGCGGGGTCGACGCGCAGCGGGAAGGCCTTGCGCTCGGCCATTACTGATAGAGCGTGCCGGTGTTGACGACGGGCTGGGTGTCGCGCTCGCCGCACAGCACGACCATCAGGTTCGAAACCATCGCGGCGCGGCGCTCATCGTCCAGCTCCACGACATTCTTCTCGGACAGCATGGACAGGGCCATCTCGACCATGCCGACAGCGCCCTCCACCAGTGTCTTGCGAGCGGCAACGACCGCCTGCGCCTGCTGCCGGCGAAGCATTGCTCCCGCGATTTCCTGCGCATAGGCCAAATGCGTGAAGCCGCATTCGTCGACGGTAATCCCGGCGACCGCCAGCCGTGCGATCAGCTCCGCCCGAAGCTCGGTGCCGACCTGGTCGTGATTGCCCCGAAGCGTGATTTCGAGATGTTCGAAATCGTCATAGGGATAGCGCGAACCGATGGTCCGGATCGCGGCCTCGACCTGCACCCGCACGAACTGGTCGTAATCGACGACGTCGTACAGGGCCTGGGCGGTATCGACGACGCGCCAGACAATCTGAGCCGCCATTTCAATTGGATTGCCGCGCAAATCGTTGACCTTGATGCGGTCCGAAATGAAATTGTTGGAGCGCACCGAAACCTTCTTGCGCATCATCCACGGCAACACCCAGCGCAGCCCAGTCACCCGGTCGGTCCCGCGATAATCCCCGAACAGGGTGATCGCCGCAGCCTGATTCGGTTGGAGCATGTAGAAACCAGGCGCAATCAGGATCAGCAGGATCGGGCTGACGACGAGTGCGGTAATCGGCAGGCTGTCGAAATTATCCTGAACCAAGTTGGCAACGCCAAACACCATAAGCGCCGCCACCAGCGCCAGCGCGATCAGCATCGCATAGCCACTAGTAGTCGAAGCGACACGTTCGCGGCTCGACGTCAGCGCAATTACCTTGTCATTGTCCATCTGGACCTCCCCTTTTAATTGATATCATATTAATATCGTCAGCAAGATCCGTCAAGCAAATGCAGCCAAGTCTGCTAATGGCGGCTGCGTAAGCGCAGCATGCAACTGAGATCATTGCTTTTTGGAGCCTGTTGATGACCGCACCCGTGAATTCCGCGCCGGGCGAATGGAAGCTCGTGATCCACGGGGGAGCTGGTGGTATCGAACGCGCGAGACACACCGCCGAAAAGGATTCGGCGGTACGGTCTGGCCTGGACCGCGCCCTTGCGGCTGGAGAGAAGGTGCTTGCGTCCGGCGGCAGGGCGCTCGACGCCGTAGAAGCCGCGATTCGCGTGCTGGAGGACGATCCCAACTTCAATGCCGGGCGGGGCGCGGTCTTGACGGACGAGGGACGCGCCGAGCTCGACGCCTCGATCATGGACGGGGCTTCGCGCTCGGCGGGCGCCATCGCGGGCGTCACGGCAACCAAAAACCCGATCAGCCTGGCGCGGGCCGTGATGGAGAAGAGCCCGCATGTGTTCCTCGCCGCCCAAGGCGCGGACCGTTTCTCGGTCGAGCAGGGACTTGAGCAGGCGCCGCCCGACTATTTCGTCCTGCCCGAGCGCAAGCGCCAGCTGGAGATGCTGAAATCGAAGAAATTGAGCATCCTCGACGTCGAGTATAAATACGGGACCGTCGGGGCGGTAGCGCTCGACCGCAACGGCCATGTTGCGGCGGGGACCTCGACCGGCGGGATGATGGGTAAGCGCTGGGGACGAGTGGGCGACAGTCCAATGATCGGTGCGGGCACGTATGCCGACGATCGCGCCTGTGCAGTTTCGGCGACGGGCTGGGGAGAATATTTCATCCGCGTGGGTGTCGCCC
>JBDSZD010000331.1:0-2191 GCA_039925325.1 Sphingomicrobium sp. | reverse complement strand
CGCGGTCCATGCCTCATGGCTTGCAACTTTGTGGTGGCTAGCCCCGGGTGAGCCGATCCATTGGCCATTAATCGGCGGCTTCACCTTGCTTCAACTCGGCCGCATCTGGGTATTGCGCACCCTTGGGGCCCGCTGGACCACACGCATCATCGTTTTGCCCGGAGCACCGCTGGTGCGCGATGGCCCGTTCCGCTTCGTCAGCCACCCGAACTATCTGATCGTCATCGGCGAGATCGCCATCCTGCCGCTCGCCTTCGGGCTGTGGGAAGTGGCGGCGATCTTCTCCCTGCTTAATGCGGCCGTATTGGCCATCCGCATCAAAGCGGAGGAGCGGGCGCTGTCGGACGCCGCTCCGCCGCTCTCCCAGACTTAGTCCTGATAGTCAGCGAGCAATCGCCGCAGCCGTTCGCCCTCTGGCCGCAGCTTCCGCAAATAATGCCAGCCCTGATGTGCCCAGACAGCTGCGAAGATTGACCCAAACAGGATCGAGCCCTGGAACACATTCTGTCCGCTCATTTTGCCCACGGACATCAGCTGACCGAGCATGATCGCGAGCAGGACGATGCACACCAATGCCATTCCCGCCATCCAGCGCGTCCGCGCCTGCGCCACGTCATTCTCGTCGATCAGCGCCCGCAACGTGTCGGGAGTCGAGCGATACGGATCGGGAAAGGCGTTCCTATGCCGCTTATACTGGGCACCGATGAACACCAGGGCCGCCCACGGCATGAGGAGCAGCGGCAGCGCCGCCCATTCCCGGACCAGGTCGAAGGGAAACGGCTGAAAAATCAGATCGTACGCGATCTTCAGCGTCCATGCGGACAGCGTCAGGCCAATCATGATCATGAACCCGCGAAAGTCGCGGTGCCTTTCCTTCAATGCTTCCATCATTTCCTCCATCAAATAGGTTTTCGCAGCCTCGCTCGGGGAGTTGGCGCTCGACCGCCAGGCGCGTTCCAGCAGTTCAAAGTTCATCGTCTTGCTCCTTCATCAGGATCGAGATTTGCTGTCGAGCGCGGTTCAACCGCACCGCAACGTTGGTCTCCGTGAAACCGTGAATCCGCCCAATTTCGCGGTGCGGGACGCCATCCAGCGCCATCAGGATCAGCGCGCGATCGACCAAGCGAAGCTGGCGAATCGCGCCGTAGAGCCGGTCCAGCAACTCCGCCTCCGCCTGATCCGCCGGTTCGTTCGCAATCGAGTGCCATTGCGCGTCCGCTTCCGCCGCGCGCCGATTCCGCTTTGTCTCGCTCCTGCGCCAGGTCAACGCCCGATTGAGCGAGACTCGATAGATAAATGTCGAGGGTGCGCTGCCCCCGCGAAACGCCGGTGCGGCCTTCCACATCGCGAGCATCAGCTCCTGCATCAAATCGTGCTGGTCCGCGGAATGAGCAAAGGCGCGGCTGATGCGATGGAGCACCCCGATGTGCGCCCTCATCCATTCCGCGAAGATTGTTGTCGGTTGATCCATCGCCCCGCCCTAGCTTTCGTACCTTAGACGGCGGCAGGCCCGCGAATCTTACATTTGCAGCGTTCGAAGCCGATTTTCCATGCCGCTTGCCGCCCGCGCGCAACGCGCCTATATCGCGCTCCTCTCCTCTACATCTTTGTGGTGAAGAGGCTGGCGGGTTCCTCGCTGGTCCGGGAGAGCTTTTGTTTGAAAGTCGAATGACCGATATCGCCGCACTGACGAGCCTGATCGAACCCGAGGTTGAAGCCCTCGGTTATGGTCTCGTGCGCGTTGCGATGACCGGCGGAACATCGGATCCGACGTTGCAGGTGATGGCCGAACGGCCCGACACGCGGCAATTGGCGCTCACCGATTGCGAGCAAATCTCGCGGCGGCTTTCGGAAAAGTTCGACGCGCTCGAAGCGGAAGGCCGCGACCCGATCGAGGGCGGCTATCGTCTCGAAGTCAGCTCGCCCGGAATCGACCGCCCGCTGACCCGGCTCAACGACTTTCGGGATTGGGCCGGTCACGAAGCCCGGCTCCGGCTCGCCGAGGTTGTCGAGGGCGCGAAGCAGGTTTCCGGCACGATCGAGACTGTCGAAGGCGAGATGGTTCGCATCACCTCGCCGGGCGGCAGCCGCGACATCCCCTTCTCCGCCATTCAATCGGCCAAGCTTCTGCTAACCGACAAACTCATCAAAGCAACCGCGCCGATCAGTAGCGAAGGCGCCGATTCCATTC
>JBDSZD010000330.1:0-8173 GCA_039925325.1 Sphingomicrobium sp. | reverse complement strand
CCCATGCTGGAGCTGACCGCGAGCTTCTGGACGAACTTGCCCTTGGCGCCGCTCGGCTTGGACTTGATGATCGCGTCGACGAACGCGTCGAAATTGGCCTTGAGGTCTTCCTGCGGGAAGCTCGCCTTGCCGATCCCGGCGTGGATGATCCCGGCCTTTTCGACGCGGAACTCGACCTGGCCCGACTTGGCATCGGTCACGGCTTTGGTGACGTCCATCGTGACGGTGCCGAGCTTCGGATTGGGCATCAGGCCCTTGGGACCAAGCACTTTACCGAGCCGGCCGACGACGCCCATCATGTCCGGGGTCGCGATCACCCGGTCGAAGTCCGAGCGGCCGCCCTGGATTTCTTCCATCAGATCTTCGGCGCCGACCACTTCGGCTCCGGCCTTGGTCGCTTCCTCGGCCTTGATGCCCTTGGCGAACACCGCGACGCGGACGTCCTTGCCGGTGCCCTTGGGCAGGTTGACGACGCCGCGGACCATCTGATCGGCGTGGCGCGGATCGACGCCCAGGTTCATCGCCACTTCGATGGTTTCGTCGAACTTCGACGTCGCCAGGCTTTTGACCAGCCCGATCGCCTCGTCGACGCCGTACAGTTTCTCGCGATCGACCTGACCGGCCTGTGCTTTATGCTTCTTGGTTTGCTGTGCCATGTTCTTAGCCCTCCACAACCTGGAGGCCCATGGCGCGCGCCGAGCCTTCGATGATTTTCGTTGCAGCGTCGATGTCGTTCGCGTTGAGATCCTTCATTTTCTGTTCCGCGATCTCGGCGAGCTGCGAGCGGCGGATGGTCCCGGCGCTGATCTTGCCCGGCTCTTTCGAACCCGACTTCAGCTTCGCGGCCTTCTTGAGCAGGAAGCTCGCGGGCGGGGTCTTGGTGGTGAACGAAAAGCTGCGATCCGCATAAACGGTGATCACGGTCGGGATCGGCATCGCCTTTTCCAGTTCCTGCGTCGCGGCGTTGAACGCCTTGCAGAATTCCATGATGTTGACGCCGCGCTGACCCAATGCCGGGCCGATCGGCGGCGACGGATTGGCGGCGCCGGCGGGCACCTGCAGCTTGATATAGCCGGTAATTTTCTTTGCCATCTAACTCACTCTCATTTGTTCGCTGGACCCCGGATCGGTCGGGCACTTCAGGTGCCCTGTCCGGGGTTCGACGAAACGTCGAAGCTTAGTGGTTCAAGCGGCTCACCGAAGTGAGCCTCCCACGGCGATTCCCATGACAATGTCTTGGAAGCGGCGCGCCTACACGAATGGACGGGGGAAGTGAAGGGGCGGGGGTGGGGTGTGTCGGCTTTGTCGGCTTTGCGTCGAGGTAAGCGCGGCGTCGCTGCACTCGGGCACTGGGCCTAAGTTCACTAAGTTCGCTCTCCTACGCGTGCGCGCGCGAGGCGGACCAGTTTCAAGGCTCCGAGGGTCGTGAAAGTGGCGATGAGGGAAAGAGCGAGCGAGACCAGGAACAGTCCGAAAAATGTGGTGGGCATGGGGGGTCTCCTGCGCGGGCCGGAGTGTGGCATAGGAGAGGGGTTGTAGGACAGCGGAATTAGGCGGCGAGCAACTGTTCGATCCGCTCCAGTTCTTTTGCAAATTCGAATCGGAGCTGGTCAGCTTCGTCGTCGGGGAGCCAATTTGCCATCTGTGGAAACACCACTTGATGATAGCGGTGCGTTCGCCGGTCCCACGGCGCTGCATCCTGAGCGGCCCTCGCCACGGCAAGAATCTCCACGAGCTCAGCGCGAACCTCTTCAGGATCGACCGTCTCTTCGCGTCTGGCCTGCGGAAACATGTCGAGTTGATCGGTCATATCGACAGATTGCCGCCGATCAGCGCACTTCTGCAATCGACGAACAACGGGGATATCGGGGATAAGAGTCGAGCCGCCCTTATCGCGCGGTGGGCGGAGGCTGACGCTCGGATTCGGCAGGTTTCGGAAGGCTGCTGCCCGGGATCAACGGGCCTGCACAAACGCGATCGAGCAAGTCTGCCAACGACGCTTGCCGATCCACCGTGATTGTGAGGACGCGGATCAGGTCGAGAAGCTCATCGTTCCATTCATCGGGCCAGGTTTCGGGACGGATGTGATCGAGTGCACTGGTGGAGTTTACCGCGCGTCCGGTGCCCTTGCGCGTTCGATAGCCGAGCCATTTGGAAACAACTTGCATGCCGCTTACCGAATAGGCCCAGACTTCTGGACGGACACCGCCCAATTGCCCGTCGCCAATGGTCAAAGTTCCTGTTTTCTCATCATAGGAAACTTCCTTCAGGTCGTTCGGTAGCCGAGTCACAGTTTGGTTCCAGCCAATCCCCTCGATCTCTGGAACGTGACCGGGCCGTCCTGCGGAAGTATCCACGAAGCGTTCGGCATAGGTGTGTAGCCAAGTTCACGGCCCGCATTCACGGTTTTTCCCCACAAAGCGGCATTGGCGGTGAGCGGCACGCGCAGCCCAGGCTGCTCTAGCGCGTCGGCGAAGCGCTGTTGATAGGCAAACGGGCTCAACAGGGCATACACGTAAGCGGCAACGTCTTCGATTGGTGGCGGCTTGAGTCCGAGCCTCTTACCGAGGACCGCCGCCACCCCCGCCGTCAGATTAGGCGCTGTCGCTGCCGAATCTCTCCAAAGCGGTATGATGTCCTTACCGCCAAAAGATCCCCGGAAGAAATGCTTGTCTGGGACAGCAGTTGTGACGGTTAACGCCGGGCCGCTGCCTATTCGCTTCGTGAGCAAGGAAGCTAGAAAGAACTGCTGTGGCGACATGCTTTGCCAAAGAGAAGGGCGATCAAGATTGATCAGACGAGGATCGTCCAACGTCCATTGTCTGTCGAAACTGTGATATCCGTATCTTGCGATTTCACGAGGGGCGTCACCTGGTCTGACATCGGCTAAGGTTTGTAGGCCGGCAACTTTCGTCTTTATTGTCCTTCCGGTCGCGGCCGTCCCGAAGAGCCTCGGACGTTCTTTCGACGGCGAACCCGCAAATCGCACCCACCGGTCAATTAGTGTCTGCCGCGAGGGAGAGATCGGCCAAGTGCGGTTGAACATGCAACCCGGTTGCTGCCACGGGAACAGGTCAGTCAGTAATGCCATCTCGCCCCATTCGGCGTCTCCGCTGGGAGGGATCATCGAGTCGGTCCAGGCGCTCGGGACGGATTGCCACGAACCTTTGAACGGATTGTCTGAATCGCCAATGCCCCTGAGCGCCTCGAGTTTCGCCTCAGCTGTTCCCCGTAGCCGCCGATAGTGGACTGGAGCAGGGGCCGCACGATCGCTCGCGCCGTCACGAATCAAGACTGCGATTGCAACCGGCGTCTCAATGGCAAAAACATTATCTTCAGGGTTTGGGCCTTGGTTCTCACCACCCAAATCTATCACCCAGATTTCATCAGCCACCTCGCGCGCGAGCTGCCTGAGGCCGACGAATCCCGGACCGTGGAGCCAGGAACTGGCAGTGATGAAGGTAACCACCCCCGGGCCGTCGCCGTGCGCCTCAAACGCCTTCCAGATGGCCCAGCGCCAGAAGTAGACATAGAGATTGTACAGGCTGGCAAGATGACTGAAGATCGTGTTCGCCTTGGCGACATCCAGCACATCGTCGAACAGACTTTTGTCGTTGTCGCGGCCCGGCACCTTGCCGTCGATAACCCAACCGCCCGATCCCCGGCCACGAAGATCGCGCTCAACACGGCGATATGGCGGATTGCCGATCACGACCGTGACCTTCTCTTCGAGTTTGATGCGGTTCGCTCTGTCCTGCTCCTCCGCAAGAACCTGCGCATCGCCCCAGGATTCCAGAGTGCGGCTGGGCACGTCAGGGGATTCAAGGGTGTCGGTCAGCACCACCTGGGCGTGCGCGGCTTGATCGGCCAGCGTTGTGAGACGCTGCGAAAGCCGAAGATGGGCGACGGAATATGGACCCGGCAGCAGTTCGAACGCGTACAGGTTCCTGGCAAGGTTACGGGCCGCCTGCTTCGGTCCGTCCTTACCTCGGCTGGTTCCGCGCTTCGCCGCCAAATCGATGACCGAAAGCGGGAAGGTGCCCGTGCCCGTGGCGGGATCGAGGGTCACGACCGAAGGGTCGCCGAAGCCAAGGCGCTTTCCAAAGCGGTGAACAAGAAGATGGTCGGTCATGGCAGTCATTGCCGCCACAGCATCGATGGGCGTGTAGTAGACGCCTGCCTGTCGCCGTTCTTCAGGGTCGTAAACCGCCAGGAAGTCTTCGTAGAACCGAAGCCACGGGTCGCCGCGCCGGTCCGGTGTCGACACCTTTTTCCGGTCGATGGCACTGACGAGCGTTTCCAGCGCGCCAATCTCCACGCGGACCGCTTTGTATAAGGCTGGCTTGTCAATGAGTGGAGCAAAGGCTGCGGCGAGAACCGGACTGGTTGCGCGGATCGCCGCTCTCGCTTCCTCCACACTCAAGTGGCCGTCACCGTCCCGATCGGCATCAACAGGCGCGAGGGCCGCCTGGACCATGCCATAAGCGACGACTTGCGAAACGCCGTCTGCAAAATCTCGTTCTGTCGCGTGCGGGTAAACGTGCAGCTTCCACGATGCAAAGCCGCCCTTCGCGGCCTCAGCAGCAGGACCAGTCTCCGTCAGCAACCACAGAATCCGATCGCGAAGGTCGGCTGTGCGAATTGCCAAACGCCGATTGAGATCATCAATATTTGTGACCGGAGCGGGCTTCAGTTCAAAGAAGCGGTCGAGCAGCCCCTGAAGTGGCGCAGCGTCCCACTGATCGGGGCGATTATACGGCAGAGATGCAGTCGCGCCGAGCGGCAGGCCCTGTCTGTATAACTGCGCTTCCACACCATTGCAGACAATGAGGATTTCAGCCTCTTCCTTCATTTTGTCCCATTGACGCGCGTTCCGTCCGGTCCAAAGCGTGGCATTCACAGGTACGGACGGCGCTTTAAGCTCGACGTAGCCCTTTTGCATCGTCTTCCCGTTGCGCTTAAGCAGCGCAGCGAAATCTGGCCGAGTCCGGCCAAGACGGGTTTCCCGGATAAGCTGAAGGGCTCCGAGGTTGGCGAAGGCGGCGAGTCCCGTGAAGAGATTGCTGACGGGCGTTGTTAGTTGCGCCTCTTCCTCTCCGGACACCGCCGCCGTGGCCGCTGCATGCACCGCTTGATGGTAAGATTGAGCTAACCCTGAAACGTCCATGCATTGACGGCTAGCCGAACGTGGACAAGCCTGTCGAGAGTAGCATCGGACAACGCCAACCCGCTGCGCTCCGTCAACTGCGCGTCATGCGAATTAGAGACGGCAGGATCTGCTGCGCTACGCCGTGTCCGACAGTGTCGGCTGCAGGGGGTCAACCAGAATTAGACGGCATAAGTTGGTGATGACCAGCTGCTTGTTGGCGCGTTCATTGCCCCCCGACGGCTCCCACTCAGCAATGAATTCGTCGACCGTCACGCAACCCCCCGCTCGAGCGCGCTAACCTTGGCGGCGGGAACCGGAAAAGGGAAGGCGTGACGGAGTCGATGCCCTGTGCTCGGCTTTGCTTAGCAGCAGGCGGATCGCGGATCGGGGTCCGGGATGACGAACCGAGAGGCCCGAGATTGCCAGCGATTCGGTCTTGGCGGCTTTTCACTTGCCGCGGGACCCCCTACGGACGCGCTCGGAACGGTGCCTTAGAAGGATCGTTGGGTGCTGTCTGCGAGGGGTTGATCGGTGCCCCCAATAAAACCCTTGCCAACAGCTAGGGTATAAGGGCAGAGCGAATTCGTTCGATCTGTCGAACGGCTTGAAGGGGGCATGAATGGATACGTTGACCGCGCTGTTGCCCTTCATTCTGGCGGGGTTTGCGGCGCAGCTGATCGACGGCGCGCTGGGCATGGCTTTCGGGACGATCTCCAGCACCCTGCTGATCAGTTTGGGCCAGCCGCCGGCGATTGCTTCGGCCGGTGTGCATCTGGCGGAGACCTTCACCACCGCTGCCTCGGGAATCAGCCACATTGCGCACCGCAACGTCGACTGGCGGTTGTTCGCACGGATCGCCGTTCCGGGCGTGATTGGCGGAATCATCGGCGCATATTTTCTGACCCAGGTGGATGGCGACATGATCAAGCCGGTCGTTCTCACTTATCTGATGCTGATCGGTGTGTTCCTGATCTATCGGTCGAGGAAGAAGGAGCTTCAGGACGCCAAGTTGCGCGTCGTCGCTCCCCTTGGTCTGGCGGGCGGTTTTCTGGACGCCGCCGGCGGCGGCGGTTGGGGAGCGATCGTAACCGGCAATCTGCTCGCTCAAGGCGGCGAACCGAGGCGGGTGATCGGCACCGTCAACACCGCCGAATTCCTGGTCACCGCGACGATCTCCGCGACCTTCATCGCCTCACTCGGCTGGAAGGCGTTCACCGTGGCGACCGTCGGCCTGCTGATCGGCGGTGTCCTTGCCGCACCTTTCGGCGCGCATATCGTCAAGCGGGTGGAGGCCAAGAAGCTGTTGTTCGCCGTCGGCATCCTGCTGGTTATCACCAGCGGTTACGGAATTTACCGGGCGCTGTCGTAATTTGTTTCAGCGTAGCTGAAGCGGCACCAGCCCACACCCCCACCCGGCCAACCCACTGAGTGTATCCTATGGGTTGGCCGGGTGGGGGTGTGGGCCGGTTCGGTCTTACTGAAACAGGCCCTAGCCCGACACGCCCGCTTTCAGTCCGAGCGCTTCGGCGAGCGCCCCAAGGCGTTTGCCGACCGGCTCACCGATCAGCGCCGCCTCGCCTTTGGGAACCCGCAGGGTCAGCTGATTGCGACCGACGCTCAGCGATGTGGCCTGCAGCACCGCGCCGACGCCGCCGGAAAGGCGCTGGGCGAGCCGCACGGCCAAACCCCAGACGCGCGCTCGGCGAAGGTCCTGTTCGCTGCACAATTGGGCGAGCGCGGGGCTTGGCAGCTTGTCCCTGCCAAAGCTCGACGACAGGGCCTGCGCCATGATTACCCGCTCGGCGGCGGTGACGCCCACCCACGCGCCATGCAGGGCCATTTCAACCGCCCGGTCGGCGCGAAATTCGGGACTCGCCTGCCATGCGACATCGGCCAGCAGGCAGGTCGCGCGGCGGATTCGGCGCATCGCTTCGGGATCGTCGAAAACGTGCGCGATCCACGCATCGAGGACGGCGCCATGTTCGCCGAAGCGGCGTTCGCTGCCGCCGGCATCGCGCGCCCCTTCGATCAGCGGATCGAGCGCGCGTATGTCGGGTTTGAGGCTGGAATAGAGGAGGCCTTCGCGAATCCCGAAGGTTGAAATCACCATCTCGCTCGGTTCGAGTTCCTCGACCAGCAGGGACAGCAGCATGGCCGCAGCCGGGGCGCTGGCAAGCCGGGCCGAGGCGATTTTCTTCGACCAATTCCGGTCCGACGCCTGAACGAGTGCCTGGAGCGCGCGGGCGCGTTGCGGGGCGAGGCAATATTGGTGTGTAACTGGGAGCGGGTAATTGCTGTCGATCATGTCCATCTTGGCCAGCGCCCGCCACGACCCGCCAACCATGTAAAACGCCCGACCGGCGCCACGACCCGCCAATCCGCTTTCCTTTAGCCCGTTGCGCAGAACTTTCAGTGCATGCGCCGCACCCGCCTCCCCGGCGGCAAGGCGAAACACTCCAAGCGGCATCGATATGCGCTTGCCGACCTTGCCCTCGCGCACGTCGACCAGTTCGAGGCTTCCACCGCCAAGATCTCCAACGATACCGTCCGCGCCGGGAATGGCGGACAGCACGCCGGAACCGGCCAGGCGCGCTTCGTCGTCGGGGCTGAGGATTTGGCAGTCGAAACCGATGCGGTTGATGTCGCGAACGAATTCCGCGCCGTCGGCCGCGTCGCGGACGGCCGCTGTGGCCACCACCCGCGTCCGGGCGACCCGCATGTAATCGATCAACAAGCGGAAGCGCTTGAGCGCCGCCAGTGCCTTGGCCCGGCTTTCGGGCGACAGCTTGCCGTTGCTGCCGAGCCCTGCGCCTAATCCGGCCAAAACCTTCTCGTTGAAGGTTGGCGATGGTACGCGGCTTGCGCCTGCATAGACGACCAGACGGACGGAATTCGAGCCGATGTCGATAATGGCGTTGGGGCGCTCTCCCGGCATGTCCTAGCGGCCGCGCTGGAATCGCAGCTTGGGAACGCGTCGGCCCTTCTTGAGCGCCTGTCCGCGACCCGACAGCGAGGTGTTGGTCA